>JAIFNK010000294.1 GCA_020047775.1 Akkermansia sp.
CCACGCATGGTCGGATAGACTCGGGTGGTTCGGCCGGCGATTTCCCGGCCACGAGGCTTTGATCCTCCCGCGCGTCCGGCAGGTCGGGATTTGGAAATCGGCGGTCGAGTCGCAGTTCGCGCCAGCCCAGCGGGACGCCGCGGCCTTCGCCACCATTGCGGGCTGGTTCGACAAGGCCAGCGGCTTGATCGCCGAAAAACCGAAACTACGCACCAAGGAGGACTATGAAACCTGGCGGAAGGCGATTGACGGACTTCAGGCACAGGGCCCGGAACTCGCGAAAACCCCGCTTCATCCGCCGCCAGCCGGACAAGTGCTCGCCGTTTCCGTTAGGGGGTTGGTCGCCAAGCCGGGAGTGATCACCGCCGACTCCGCGATGACCTTGCGCCAGTCGATCGACAAGGCGGGCGGCCCGCACCCGTTCGGCTCGCTGGACGACGTCGTTCTTTATCGGAATGCCGGCAAGACCGTCTATAACACGCTCAGCGATCAATTTCAGGACATCCCCTTGTTTCCCGGCGACATGGTGGTCGTCGGACAACAAAACCCTCCCTGGGAATCGAATATGGATCCCTTCGCCGAAGCGTCACCGCCACGGGATGCGCGAAAGGAAGCACCGGTCCGCGAACAGGGAGATTTGTGGATCAAGCCTTCCGCCGGGCGCGCGCCGGTTTCCAATCTTGGTGGTGGTGGTGGCGACACTCCGCAAGGCCCCGCGGCGTTCCCCGTCACCCCGGCCACGCCCACCGCGATCCGGCCGTATTCCCCGGCGCCCCGGAACCGGTTAGGCAATCACTCCGCCACTCTCAAGCCGGGGCGGATCGAAGGCACGGCTTCCGGTGGCTCCACGGTGAAGGACGCAGACGCCTCCGGTGGCGGCACGCCGGACTTCGCTTTGTTTGAAAAGGCGCTCGCTGCCGGCCTTGAGCCGCAAACCGCCTATCGGAACCTGAAGTCCGGCGGCATCTATCAGGACCGGTTTTATGTGGAAGCCGCCCGCCTGCTTTCCGCCAAACAGCAACCTGCCCTCGCCCGGCGGGTGCTGTCGAACATCGTCGAGTTGAGGCCCGGTGATCTGTCCGCGGTCCGCGCCTACGCGTTCTGGCTGGCGGAGTTCGGGCAGACGGAGGAAGCGGCATTGGTGCTCGGCCCGCTGTGTGAAGACGGCTCGGCCACGCTTCCGCCGCGATTGGATCTGGCATCGATCCACGCCTCTGTCGGGAATACGGCGGCGGCGGCCAGGATTCTGTTTCCCGCCTTGAAGGATATCCAGTCAGGCGAATCCGGCAGCCTGGCCGCCATCGCGCTGACCGAATATAACAGGCTTTACAGCGCCCCCGGCGGGCGCGCCACCGCGCACCCGCTGGCCTCGCACGCGGACAGTTATGACAAGAACCTCGCCGCGGATATCCGCATCGTCGCAACCTCCACGGGCGACGGGAATTCACTGCGTTTCCAGGTCAGGGAGCCGGGTGGTGCCGGGTGTTCGAGCGCGGACTTCTCCAGTCCGTCTGGCGGCCGTGTCAGCGCGTCCGGCGGCAGGCGGGAATACATGATCCGCCATGCGGTGCCGGGGATCTATCAGATTTCCTGCGGCTCCGACCACCCGGTCACTGTCCGCCTCGTGCTGCATACCCGCTGGGGGCATCCGGACCAGGAATCGAAGGTGGTGACACTGTTGTTGGACAGCGGGGGGATACAACAAGCCGGCGGGATCGAGTTCGGGTTTTCACCTGGAGAATGATGTCGCCGGAAGGATTCGTTTTTTCATGCGGAGGATTTGTGCACACTCCGTCCGTGCGCGGATGGTTGAGAGGATTGTGGGTGATGGTCGTTCTGCTGGTTCCGGCGGGCGGGCATGTGGTGACGCAGATTTTCGGCGAGTGGAAACCGTCGGAAACCTTGGAGATCGAGGTTCTGTTTGACGCGGGCTACGCGGTGCCGGAGTGGCGGGGCGACGCACAGGCGGAAGCGCCGCGGCGCGAGTGGCTGGCGGGCATGGGTGCGGCCGGTTGGCGGCCGCTGCGCCTGGAGGCGGAGCGCTACCTGCGCGAATGCCTGCGGGTGAAATCCAACGGTGAATGGATGAAGTGGCGGGCGGATTTTCCCGACTTCGCGGCGGATCCTCCGGATTTCCCGGTGCTGCTGAATGATGGCGCGTATTTCCGGATGCGGGTCACGGGAGAAATGGCTCTGGCAAGCGGGGCGGAAGTTTTCTGGAGTGAGGGTGCCCGGCCCGCGCTGGTGCTGCGGCTGCCGGGGGCTAACGGGAGCTATCTCACGCTTGCGCCGGGCGGGTCGCTGGTGTTGCCGGTGGAGGGGAGGGCGAGCGGCCGGGCGTCATGGATCGAGTCGTTCCGACAGGGTTTTCTGCATGTGCTGCCGTTCGGCCTGGACCATGTCTTGTTCATCATGGGTTTGTTTTTCTATCGGCGCGAGTGGCGGCCGCTGGTCTGGCAGTCGCTGGCATTCACCCTCGCCCACTCGGTGACATTGGGGCTGGCGGCGGCGGGGATCGTGAGGGTTTCCGGTGCCTGGGTGGAGCCCGTGGTGGCGCTTAGCCTGGTGGTGGTGGCGTTGGAAAACCTGAGACCCGCAGCGGTGGGGCGGCAACGGGTGCGGTTAGGGGTGGTGTTCGGATTCGGGTTGATTCACGGCTTGGGATTCGCCGGAGCCCTCGCCGTGTGGCTGAAGCCGGGGGCGGGGTTTTTCACGGGTTTACTCTGCGCCAACCTCGGGGTGGAGGTGGCCCAGGTGCTGCTGTTGGCCACGGCGTGGTGCCTGACTGCTGGATGGCACCGCGGTGTGGTCTATCCGCGGGTGAGGTTCGCCGGGTGTCTGGGGATCGCGCTGACCGGCGCGTTCTGGGTGGCTCAGAGAATCGGCTGAGGATTACGGGGTGAAGGTGAAGTCCACCCCCTTGCGGCTCCATGCCTTGACGATGTCCGCCTCGAGCGCTTCGAAGGTGCGTCCGTCCAACAGCAGGGCGAGGGATTCCACGCCGTCTTTGTCATCACGCAGCGCCTTGAGGTAGGCCTTGAGACGTTTGGCGTCGCCCTCGCCGTCGAGATAGAGGAAATAGGTGGTGATGAGCAGGCCGCAGCCGTAGTTGATCTGCGGTTGTTCGACGAAATCCGAGTAGTCCTGCAGCATGAATTTCTTCAGGGCGGGCAGCTTGATTTTCGTGCCGAGGGCGCGGCCGCCCATGTCCTTCGAGCCGTAGCCGGTGGCGTAATCGACCATATCCTTCAAATTTCCCCGCACGGCGTAGGAGCCGGCGCGGTAGGGGGTGACGGCGACGAATTCGGCGATGCCCTCGCTGAACCAGCCCATCGGTCCCTTTTGGAAATAGTCGCGCGGTGTGAGTTGGTGGGTGAGTTCGTGGGGCAGGGTTTTGCTGCTCTTGTCCCGATCCAGCATGTAGCCGCTGCCGACGGGGCGCACGCCGAGGCTGGTGAGCGGCACCATGACCACGCCGCGCCCGCCGATGAAGACGCCGGCGCTGCTGGGCGGGCCGCCGGCTTTGACGTAGTCCTCGAACTGCTCGAACAACAGGATCTGGTGTTTTCCGTTCTCTACCATCCCGCCGTCGAGCGCGAGAGGCAGGCTGCGGCAGTAGAGGTGGGTGGCCTCGAACATCACCGCGAATCCCTTGACGACGGATTTGGCGAGCCTGACGTCGCAGAGGTAACGGTAGTTCGCGCTCTCGTAAATGAAGCGCTTTTTCCCGGCGTCCTCCTCCACGGTGTTGACCTCGGGATCTTCGCTGAACTTGATGCGCTCCGGCCATGGGGCGTCGAAATTCAGCGGGATTTTTTCGTTTGCCGTCGCTTTTCCGGGCGGCGGCGAGGTGATTTTGCCGCGGTTTTCCTCGACGTATTTGCCGTCGTCCGCCGAAAGTTTGGCGAGGGGAAAGGGGATTTCGCGGCCGTCGCCCAGCTTGAGAACCACGCTGTTCCCTTCGGCACGGAGGAGGGAGGCCTCGACCTTCCGGCCTTGGCTGTCCGTCCATGAGCGCGGCTCGAGCGCGAGTGCCAGACCGGTGATGCAGAGGAGAATCGAGAGCGAGCGCACGGGTTTCAGGTGGGGATGAAGAAATTGAGGCCAACGGGATTGCCCGGTTCCGGACGAGCATTTTCGTGAAATGTGAGCGGCATTTTTAAAAAGGAAAGCACGGACCGCCGCCCCTGTCCGGCATTTTGGCGACGGGCGGTCGCTTGGACCGGTCAGGTGGTTTTCGCGAAAAGCTCGCGGCAGAGCAGGCAGCTTTTTCCATCACAGCCGCGGGCGGAGCAATGTTCGCGGCCGTAGAAGATGATTTGCAGGTGCAGGCGGTTCCAAGATTCCCTGGGGAAGAGCTTTTTGAGGTCGCGCTCGGTCTGAACGACGTTTTTGCCGGAGGTGAGTTTCCAGCGGGTGGCGAGGCGGTGGATGTGGGTATCCACCGGGAAGGCCGGCACGCCGAAGGCCTGCGCCATGACAACGGAAGCGGTTTTGTGGCCCACGCCGGGCAGTGCTTCCAGCGCTGCGAAGTCCTGGGGAACATTGCCGCCGTGTTGCTCAACGATGATTTTCGACAACTCGGAAATGGCGGCGGATTTCTTCGGGGACAGGCCACAGGGACGAATGATCGCCTGGATTTCCGGCACCGGCACGCGGATCATGGTGTGCGGATTGTCGGCAAGTTTGAAGAGCGCGGGAGTGACCTGGTTGACGCGGACATCGGTGCACTGGGCTGACAGAAGGACGGCGACGAGCAGGGTGTAGGCGTCCTTGTGATCCAGCGGAACCGGTGTCTCCGGATAGAGTTCCTCAAGCCGGTTTCTGACATGATCCGCGCGCTGTTGCTTGAGCATGCGGCGAGTTTCCGGAGGTTGTGGGAAATTGCAAGTCATTGGGCGCGAACCTGCCGGCTGACCGGTTTGATCGTCCTTTTTGGTCAGGGATTCGACATCCGTCGATTTCGGCTGACCGCGATCCGGTCCATCCAATCCCGGTGCCGGGGCGGCGGGGGTACCGGTAATGATGGCTTTACAAAAAGTAGCCTTCACCCCTATGTTTTCAGCCTCGCTGGGCGCTGACGCCGTTTCATGAAGTAGTAAAATCAAACACAAGATGAGAAATTCTAGCCGGACCTTGGAGACATCCGGGAACGAATCCAAAAGTTCGTTTTTCAGTGGCCTCCTTGGTCGGCTGCGGGATCCGGGTGACGGGTCAGAAAAGGTCCATCTGCTCAAGCGGCTGGAAAGGGGTCTGCGCAAGCGGCGTGGCGGCTTGTTCAAGAAGCTCTTCCGAAAAAAATCCTTCAGAATTCTCCGGGGTGGTTCCTCGGGTGGTGCGTTCCGGAAATACGCGCATATCCTTCATGAAACCTCGCAGTCGAAGCCGGACCTGAAGTCGGGCTATCTGGGCCGGACAGGCTTTCCCCTGGACTCCGGAAAACTCGGCGTCCGCACGATTGCCTTCTACCTGCCGCAGTTCCACCCGATCCCCGAGAACGACTTGTGGTGGGGCAAGGGCTTCACGGAATGGACGAATGTCACCCGTGCGTTTCCCCAGTTTATCGGTCACTATCAGCCCAGGCTTCCGGGGGATCTGGGGTTCTACGATTTGCGGGTGCCGGAGATCATGCGCGAGCAGGCGGAGATGGCAAAGGATTACGGAATCCATGGCTTTTGTTTTCACCACTACTGGTTCGGTGGCCAGCGGCTTCTTGAAATGCCGGTTCGGAGCCTGCTTCTCAACCCGGACATCGATATTGATTTCTGCCTTTGTTGGGCGAATGAAAACTGGTCAAGGCGCTGGGACGGCTCGGAGAGCGACATCCTCATGGCGCAGAACCACTCGCCGGAGGACGACATCGCGTTCATCGACGACCTGATCCCGTCGTTCAAGGACAAGCGCTACATCCGGGTGGATGGCAAGCCGCTGTTGATTGTCTATCGGGCGACACTGCTGCCGGACATCGCCGCGACGGCGGCACGCTGGAGAGCGCGGGTCCGCGAGCACGGCATCGACGACCTCTATCTGGTCGCCGCGAAATCCTTCGATGTGGGGAATCCCCGGACTTTCGGATTCGACGCAGGTGTCGAGTTCCCCCCGCACCAGGCGACCGGGGTGAAGTCGGTGAATGACCGCTATCAGATCATCAACCCGGATTTCAATGGCAAGATCTTCGAATACGCGGACCTGGCGTCGAAATATGCAAACTTGGATCCCGCGGAATTTACCTGCCACAAGACCGTGACGCCCTCGTGGGACAACTGCGCCCGCAAGCTCGGCAACGCCCATACCTTCGTCAACAGCTCCCCTGAGAACTACGCGCGGTGGCTGGACGAGGCGCTGGAAGTCACGATGCGCCGGCCGCGTGACGAGCGTCTTCTGTTCATCAACGCCTGGAATGAATGGGGAGAGGGTGCCTATCTCGAGCCCGACCGGCGGTTCGGCTATTCCTACCTGAATGCAACTGCCAGCGTCCTGTCCCGGACCTATGAGGATCCTGAGGGGGATGCCTTCATCGCCCGCCATAACGAGGGGTTCCTGAAATCCGGCGACACCGCTGTTATTCTCCACTTGTATTACGCGGATCTGCTACCGGAACTTCTATCCGGATACCTGCCCGGAGTGATGGAGGCGGACTATTTCATCTCGGTAAGGTATGACGCGCCGCTCTCCCTGCTGGAGGAGATCGCCGCCACTTTTCCCAATTCCCATCTCATCCGGACCGGCCACCGCGGCCGCGACATGCATCCGTTTCTTGTCGCCCTGGAGCGTCTTGCGCACTACGGCTACGCCACCGCGTGCAAGCTGCACACCAAAAAGTCCCCGCAATTCAAGGACGGCCACTTATGGCGGAACTGCCTGATGGACAGCCTCGTCGGCGGCAAGGACTCGCTCGAAAAAGCCCGGACCGCCTTCGCCGCGGATCCGGCCACGGGTGTTCTGATTCCGCGGGGATCGGTCCTGGACCTGTCGGAACGGGATTCCCATGTGGACAACGTCGTGTGGCTGGACCGCATGCTCGCCAAAATGGGTTGCTCGCGCCACTCGGGTAAATACGCGTTCAAGTTTCCGACCGGATCCATGTTCTGGTTCCGGGTGGACGCTTTGCGCGGTCTGATGGACCTCGGCATCGGGGCCGGCGACTTCGCCCCGGAGACGGGTCAGTTAGACGGCACCCTGGCGCACACGCTGGAGCGGCTCATTCTACTGGCGGCGGCGGAGCGGGGATTTCATTTCAGGGAAATCGATATGAGCGATCCCGGGCAGAAGTCATTCCTGTCCGCACCCCGGCTGCCCTGATTCATGCCCCTGGTATCCGTCATCATTCCCGCCTATCAGCACGGGCGGTGCATCGCGGAGGCTGTCGACTCGGTCATCGCGCAAACCTTCCGCGACCTCGAAATCATCGTGATCAACGACGGCTGCACCGACAACACCGAAGACGTCCTGCGGCCCTATGTGGAAAAGAACCTGATCCGCTATTTCCATCAGGAGAACCAGGGAATCTCATCTACCAGAAACCGGGGGCTTTCGCTCGCGACCGGCGGGTTCGTGGCATTCCTGGACGATGACGACGTGTGGCCGCCGGACAAGTTGGAATGGCAGGTGGAGGTTTTGTTGAATTCCAGCGTCCTGGTCGTAGGAGGGCTGTCCAGTGTTTTTGGCAATAAGACAGACCGCAAGCCGGTCATCGAGGGTAGCGGGTATGCGGAATTGGATACGGTGAGGCTTTTCGCAGGCAATCCATTCGGCTCGCCGGGTCAGACTTTGATTCGGAAATCAGCCCTGCTCGCGATTGGTGGATTCGATCCGGCAATCTGGGGTGCTGACGATCACGATATCTGGATCCGCTTGTCGCGGTTGGGGGAAATCCGGCGTTATGACCGCATCTCCTTGCTCTACCGGGTGCACGATTCCAATACCTCCCGCAATTCCGCGAAAATGTTTGAAAACGCGGAGAAGGTCATCCGTAAGAATCTTCTCGGCGTGACCGGCCAGGAGCGGCAGCGGTTAGAGCGCGAGGGCTTCCGTTTCCTTTTCCGTTACGGCGGAAAGAAGCTCATCTGGCAGGGGGCCGGACTCATGTGCCGGGGCCGCTTGCGCGAGGGACGTGCGCTTGTCGCCCGCAGCTTCAAGACCTTCCTGCCGATGGCGGGAAAGGATCCCAAGCTTCTGTTTCAAGTGATCGCGGCAATTCTCAAGACTCCGTGGAAGTTGAAGCGATTTTCCGCATGAACTCGATGATTGTCCGGGCCACCCCGGCGCTCCTCTCCGCCGGCGGAGAATTTCCAGGCAGAGAGATATCGTAACAATATCTTCGCTGACAAAGAGCGCCATTTGCTGTTCGATTCCGCTCGAATGAAGACTCCGACTGACCAAGACGCGCAATTCGCCCGCGAGCAACTGGCAGGTGGCTGTGACCGGATGGAGCACCTGTTGCGAGGCCTGCTCGACTCGCGAGGACGCATCGCCGAGGAGGTTCACGCGACCCGCAAGCTGGGCAAGTCGCTGCGCGGGGGGTTCGCTTTGTTCGGACTGGGGAAAACCTCCTCGCCGGAAATTCAGGCGATCGGGCGTCTGCTCTCGGGCCCGCGCGATGCGGTCTCGCGGCTGAGCACTTGGAAGAAATTCGCCTGGGACGAGGACGCCGCGGCAGCAGCAGCCATCGCTGCCCTGCTCGACCAGCAGACTCACTCGGCCGCACGCAGGCCGCCGCCAGAGACGGTCGCGTGGTGTGTCGACCGTGTCATCGCGGCGCGCAAAAATCTGGAGGAGCTGTCCCCGGAATCGCTTGCAGAGCAGATCGCGCACGGGCTCAGGAAACTTGAGAAGCAGGTCGTCAAACGCTGCCAAAACCTTGATCACTCGGGAAAAGAGGATTTCCACGACGCGCGCAAGGCCCTGAAAGCTTATCTCGGTGCGCTCGGATTTATGCCCGAGGGCCTGGTCACGCTGGATCCGAAACTCGCCGAACTGCCCGAACTGCTAGGGGATGAAAACGATCTCACCACGCTCTCCGAGTGGCTGGAAAGCCACGGATTCACGGCGGAATTGGTGCCCGGTCTGTGGACCCGACTCAAGGCACGGCGTAACCATCTGCGCAACGAGGTGGTCCATGAAATCGCGCAACTGTTTTCCCAAAAGGACGGCTGATCCCGGCTCGATGGCAAAATCCCCGGAAAATTCCGGATTCTCGTGCGCGGGGGTTGCGCACGAGGCATTTTCCTTTAAGGAGAGGGGGTCACGACTGGTTCAACCACTGTTCGTTCACTTCCAACATCATGTCCGCACGCCTCGATTTCCGCAGCCGCCACTTGGGTTCTTTTGATTCTGACCGCGACGGGATGCTTCGCGAAACCGGCTTCCCGTCCCTCGCCGCCCTCATCAACGCCGCCGTTCCCGCCGGCATCCGCATGGACGGTGCGATGACGCTGCCGGCCGCCCGCTCGGAGAATGACGCGCTTGCCTGGCTGAAGTCGATCATGGGGAAAAACCGCGTGCTCAAGTCCTTCATCGGCCAAGGCTACCATGGCACCTACACGCCCGGTGTCATCCAGCGGAACATCCTGGAAAACCCCGGCTGGTACACCGCCTACACACCCTATCAGGCGGAAATCGCCCAGGGCCGGCTCGAAGCACTGCTGAATTTCCAGACCATGATCACCGATCTAACCGGGCTGGATGTTTCCAACGCATCGCTTCTCGACGAGGGCACCGCCGCCGCCGAGGCGATGAGTCTCGCACTCGCCGGGAAACCGAAGGGCAAGACGATCTTCATCTCCGACCGCTGCCACCCGCAAACCATCGACGTGGTGACAACGCGCGCCGAGCCGCTGGGCATCGAGGTGATCACCGGTGACTGGCAGACATTCGATTGCGCCGCCTGCGAGGGGCTTTTCGCGGTGCTCGTGCAATATCCCGACACCCGCGGCCGCATCGACGACTTCGCGGATTTTTTCAAACAAGCAAAAGCCGCCGGCGCGGTGGCCATCGTCGCCGCGGATCTTCTCGCGCTGACGGTGCTCAAGGCACCGGGCACATTCGGGGCGGAAATCTGCATCGGTTCTTCCCAACGCTTCGGAGTGCCGCTGGGATTCGGCGGACCGCACGCGGGATTCATGGCTTGCACGGATGCGCTGAAGCGCAAGATGCCGGGCCGCCTCATCGGGGTGTCCGTCGATTCGCGTGGCAAGCCGGGCTATCGGCTTTCGCTGCAAACCCGCGAGCAACACATCCGCCGCGACAAGGCGACTTCCAACATCTGCACCGCCCAGGTCCTGCTCGCGGTGATGGCCTCGATGTATGCGGTCTATCATGGGCCGGAGGGACTCAAGCACATCGCCCACACCATCCACGGCCGCACCGCCGCGCTCAAGACGGCGCTCACCGCTGCGGGAGTCGTCGTCGAGGTGGGACCGTTTTTCGACACCATCGTGGCGAAAGTCCCGGGCAAGGCCGATGCGGTTCTATCCGCCGCCGCCGCTTCCGGCATCAATCTGCGGCGCATCGACGCGGACCATCTCGGGATCTCCTTCGACGAGACGACGAACGCCGATGATATTGCAACCGTCGCCGCCGCATTCGGGGCCAAGGTGGAAAACCACGCGGCATCGGGAGTCGTCTGGCACTCGACGCAAGCCCGCAACACCGGTTTCCTCACCCAGAAAGTCTTCAACAGCTATCACTCGGAAACGGACATGCTCCGCTATCTTAAGCGGCTGGAGTCCAAGGATCTCGCGCTCAATGAGTCGATGATCGCGCTCGGCTCCTGCACGATGAAGCTCAACGCCACTTCCGAAATGATGCCGCTGAGCTGGCCGGAAGTTTCCTCGTTGCATCCGTTTGTGCCCGCCGACCAGAGCGGGGGCTACCGCGAAATGTTAAGCATGCTCGAGGACTGGCTGGCTGAGGTCACCGGATTCGCCGGAGTTTCGCTCCAGCCGAACGCCGGCTCGCAGGGCGAGTATGCCGGACTGCTCGCGATCTATCAATACCACCGCTCGCGCGGCGACTCGCACCGCAACATTTGTCTGATTCCGGTATCCGCCCACGGCACCAACCCCGCGTCCGCCGTAATGGCCGGGATGAAAGTCATCGGCGTGAAATGCGATGAAAAGGGCAACATCGACGTCGCCGACCTCGCCGCGCGCACCGAGGAACACCGCGATAATCTCGCGGCGCTGATGGTCACCTATCCATCCACCCACGGCGTGTTCGAGGAGACCATCCGCTCCATTTGTGAGATCATCCACGAGGCCGGCGGCCAGGTTTACATGGACGGTGCCAACATGAATGCGCAGGTCGGCCTGACCTCGCCCGGCCTGATCGGTGCGGACGTCTGCCACTTGAACCTCCACAAAACCTTCTGCATCCCGCACGGCGGCGGCGGACCGGGTGTCGGGCCGATTGGTGTGGCCAAGCAGCTCGTGCCGTTCCTGCCGGGACATGCCGAACTGGAAAACCCGCGCGGCGCGGTTTGTTCCGCCCCTTGGGGGAGCGCTTCGATCAACACGATTTCCTGGATGTATATCGCCATGATGGGGCCCGAAGGACTGACCGAGGCCACCGAGGTCGCCATCCTCAATGCGAACTACATCGCCAAGCGCCTCGCCCCGTATTTCCCGGTGCTTTACACCGGTCACGAGGGCCTCGTCGCCCACGAGTGCATCATCGACGTCCGGCCTCTATCCGACGCGAGCGGCATCACCGTCGAGGACGTGGCCAAGCGCCTGATGGACTATGGCTACCACGCGCCGACGATGAGCTGGCCCGTCGGCGGCACCTTGATGATCGAACCCACCGAGTCCGAGTCCAAGCCCGAGCTCGACCGCTTTTGCGATGCGATGATTTCCATCCACGGCGAAATTTCCGCGGTCATCATCGGCGAGCTGGATGCGAATGACAACCCGCTCAAACACGCGCCCCATCCGTGCGAGACGGTTTGTGGCAACGACTGGCCGCATTCCTATACCCGCGAGCAGGCGGCGTTTCCGCTGCCTTATCTCCGCCAGCACAAGTTCTGGCCGTCCGTCGGCCGCATCGACAACGTGCATGGCGACAGGAATCTGGTTTGTACTTGTGACTCCGTGGAAGCCTACGCGGAACGCGGCGCATGATTGCGGAATCGCCCATCGACTGGACGCAGTGGGAGGGCGAAATGCTCGCGACCATCGTGTTCATCATCAAGGACGGACGGATCCTGCTAATTGAAAAAAAGCGGGGCCTGGGTGCCGGAAAAATCAATGGCCCGGGAGGGAAGATCGATGCGGGTGAAACCGCGCTTGAAGCGGCCGTCCGCGAGACGCAGGAGGAGCTGATGGTCACCCCGCATGCGCCTAGAAAGCTGGGCGAGCTGCGGTTCTCCATGTCCGATTGTCCGGACATCCTTTGTCATGTCTATCGTGCGGATGATTTCAGCGGCACGCCCACCGAGACGGATGAGGCGGTTCCCGTATGGACGGCGCTCGATGAGATTCCCTATCACCGGATGTGGGAGGACGATCGCCACTGGCTGCCGCTGTTGTTGAACGAGCAGTCCTTTCTCGGGCGCTTTGTCTTCGAGCAAGACCGCTTGCAGTGGAGTGACGTGACGACCGGCGTGAGCTGGTGACACTAAAAAGGCCGCCTCCCGGATAAGGAAGCGGCCTTTTTAATAATAATGATTTCGATCAGAGCGATGCTTTGAGCGATTTGAACTTGGCGTTGAGTTGCGCAAGCTGGGACTCGGCCCTGGAGATCTCCTTGCTGAGCGCGAGAAGCGTAGTCAGCTTGTCGTCGAAGCTGCTCGAAACCGGGTAAGAGACGGGCTTGGCTGCTTTCACGGCCTTGGCTTCCTTGGCTGCCTTGGCTGGAGCTGCGGATTTGCCTCCCTTTTTGGCGACCTTCGCGGTCTTTGTCTTGCCGCCGGATGCCTTCAACCAGGTCATAACAGTCAGAGGGGAAACGCTGAATTTTTCGGCAGCTTTGCTCTGGCCACCACGTCCGTTCGCGGCGTTATAGGAAGCAACGAAGTCGGTGACCTCCTTCTTCTGCTCGTCGGTATAGCGCGTGCCAGCCTTGCTCTTGGTGGCTTTGGGCGCTTTGGGCGCTTTGGGTGCCTTGGCCGCCTTGGCAGGCTTCGGCTCCTTGGCAGGCTTGGCGGCTTTGGTAGTTACCTTGGGTGCTTTTGCTGGCTTGTCTGCGGTGCTTTCCTTGGGAGCGGAAGCGGAGGCACCTTTCAGCCAGCCGGCGATGGTGATCTGGGAAATCTTGAATTTTTCGGCTGCCTTGCTTTGGCCTCCGCGCCCGTTCGCGGCATTGTAGCTCAACGCGAAGTCGATGACTTCCTTCTTCTGTGCATCGGTATAACGAATGCCCTTCGGGGTCTTGTTCTTGGTAATAGTACTCATGACGTGGGCAAACTATGAATGATTGACTCGCTAGCAAGCTAAAACTGTCACATTGGATGCTACACCTTCCTGATTGAGGTGCCACGGTCCTCCACATCCATTTCCGAGATGATATGATGCAGGACGGATCTGTCATTCATATCAGCTAGCCAGTGGTCGCAACCCTCAGCCACCCTGGGTCGGTTGACGACGCCGCCGAAGCCGATGAAGGCATCGACATCAGGCTTGGTTTCCAGATCGGAGACGCCGTCGCCCATCATCAGCACATGCTTGGGAAGCACGGCTTGTTTCCACTCGCGGATCACTTCGTTCTTCCCGAGATTCCGGGTGGTGGGGTAGTCCTCACCATATCCCTTATAGGAACCATCCTCGTGAAAATATAATGGCACGGCCTCGACATGGGCGATCCCCAGATGATCCGCCAGCGGCCGGATCAGGGGTTCGAATCCACCCGAGAGTATCACCGGCAGCCAGCCGGCCGCCTTGAGTTCCCGGATCAATTCCTCCGTTCCCGGAACCATGGTGTGCACATAGAGCGCGGCGATTTCATCACACAGCGCGCGGTCGGGACGTATCATTTCCATCCTGCGGGGAAACACCTCGGTGATGGGAATGTCCCCGTTCATCGCGGCATTGGTGAGGTCCACGACCTGGGCGAACACGTCATGACCTTTCGCCCGTGCCAGCTCGTCGATGCCCTCGATGGTCGAAAGCGTCGAATCACAATCGATGAAGAAGAGTTTGCCGCGGGGTTGGGTGGCGGGGTGGATGTGCAGTTCCATGTTTACCTCGACCATGTCGAACAGCTCGATCATCGCGGAGTTTCCCATGCGGACGCAACCCTGGCTCGCGGGTTGTCCGAGCAAGTGCTCGTGATTGGTGCCGTGAACATAGATGAAGCGCTCGAAGGAGTTTGCATTTTCGGGCTCCAGGCCTTCGAGGCGGAGGATGCGGCTGAGGACAAGATCCGTTTGCACGGCATCGCCGGGTTGCCACAGTCCGGTGGGGGTCCGTTGTTTGAAGATGGTTCCTGTCGATTCTCCGGCACCGATTTTTTCCGCGATCCGGAAGCGTCCGGTCGGCGTGCGGTAGCTGTTCATGATGAATCCCATGCCCTTGGCCGCGGTGGAGACAGCATATTGGCGGATGCATAATTCCCCGTCGATGACTCTAAGGATCTGGTCATCAATGGAAACTTCGAGGCGGCGTGTCGGGCTCATGGTGGTGTCAGAACAAGCAATGCGTTGTGCCCGCCCATTCCGTGGGAAAGTTTATAGAGCGGTCCGGTGGCTTCAAGCGCCTCATCGGGAAGATGGAATCCTTCCGGAGATGCCAAGTGCGGCCGGTTGGGGGGAAGCTGTCCGGTTCTTAAAAACCGGGCGAGGATGACGCTCTCCAACAACCCGCTAGCGCCGATGGTGTGGCCCGTGAATGGCTTGAGCAGATGCAGCGTGGGCCGCGTGGCGGGAAAACCCCGCCGCAACGCCGCGGGGTCAGCCACCGCTTGCACCGCAGTGCCGGTGGCATGGGGGCAAACCGCGTGCGGCGGCCCGCACAGGCGGATGGCTTGTTCCAGCAACTCGGGCGTGCGTCCGCCGTCGGCCGGAATGCCAACCG
>JAIFNK010000095.1:0-4182 GCA_020047775.1 Akkermansia sp.
GCTGGCGGCCGTGAGGGAGTTCACCGCCCGTTATCCGAAAAGCGCCCCCCTGTTGGAAAACCAGACCGCCGCGCTGACCGCTCACGTCAGTCGCTTCGCCGTCGGCGAGATCCGCTTCGAGGGCGCTTGGATGTCAAAAAGGGAACTCACCGGAATCCTGGACGCCCGCAAGCGGGAAAGCGACGCGAGCGAACGGGTGGAAGTCGAAAAGCGGGTGCAAGAAGCGTCCCAACGCGACAAGGGACTGGTGCTCCACGACGGCAAGTGGAAGACAAAACAGGCAGTCGAACAGTTCCCGCCCGAAGCCACCACCGAACTCAGCGAGGCCATCGAACCGCTGTGGAATGGCGACCTTCAAGCAGCCAAGTTCGCGGTGAAGAACCTCACCGACCTGGCCTCCCGCCAAACCGGCGCACCGAAAGTCCGCACGGAGCGACTCATGCTTGCCGTGCGAAATCTGTTTGCCGCCGAAGCACGCCTCACGCAGCGGACCATCGCCCGGGCCGGCGACACCCTGGAGGCGGCAAAACACGAGCAAAACGCGAAAATGTGGCTCATCCCCAATGGGTTTGGCAGCGTCAGCGAGAACGCCGCCCGCGAGTCCCGCGAGAAAGCCCGGGAAGTCCGCCAGAACTCGGCGGACCAGCTTGCCTTGTGCAAACGGGAGTTGATCGACCAGCTGCGGGAGACCGAAGTGGTGATCGGGGATTTCCACAAACTCCAGGAGCACCGGGTAGTCCTGATTCTCGCCGAAGCGGTGCGCGCCGTGAGCACCCGCCATTTCACGGCCGACGAGTTCCGCTCCGGTTTCCCCGAGAAATCGCTCGCCTCCATCCGCGAGCGGATCATTCGCGACCGTGATTCCGCGCCTGCTCCATGACCCCGGTTAGCCGGCGGGATGTCGATTCAGGGCATGCGCCCACCCGCTCGACCCGGCTCCCATGAAAAATCATTTTCGCCATCCTGAGAATGCATTTGGAATCGTCCGGAAAACGGCGTTTCATCCTGGACATGGAAGGCGTCAACAAGCCTCCCTGAAAATTCCATGTCACAAGCTGTCATCGATCCAGAGGAAGTCCGCCGCTTTGCTGCGGAGCTAAAGCGTTTCAACGGAGACCTGCGCGAGCGGACCGGCTCGCTGATGGCGCGGTTCACCGCGCTCGGCGACTCATGGCAGGACCAGGAACAGGAAAAGTTCGCTGCGGAGTTCACCCAGCTGATGAAGACGCTCAAGTCGTTCCTCGAACTCTCCGACCGCCACACCCCTTACCTGCTGCGCAAGGCCGAGCGGATCCAGCAATACCTCGACCAGCGCTGACACCGCGATGTCCGACCAAGTCAAAATCTCCTCGATCGACGCGCTCGAAGCCTTCCGCGCGGATTTGATCCAATACATCGCCAAGGCCCGCGTCGCGTTGGAAGACATGGAGGGCGACGTGCGGCGGACGCAGACGTGGCTCGACACCGACCGCGTCCAGCATTGGGGCGGGCAGCTCAAACAGTGGACGAAAAAACTCCATCAGGCGGAGCAGGAACTCTACAGCGCCAACCTCACCAACCCGCAGGCCAGCAACGCGTTCCAGAAAATGAACGTGCTCAAGGCCCGGCGGAAACTGGAGGAGGCCGAGGCCAAAATGCTTGTCCTCAAAAAATGGCGGCAAACCTTTGAAAACCGCTCCACTCCCCTTTTGCGCCAGCTCGACCCGATGTTCCACCTCGTCGGCCAGATCCTCCCCCAAGGAGTTTATTCCCTCGGCGAATCCATCAAGGCACTGCAGGACTACGCGGAGAAAAACACGCCCAAGCAGGCAGCCACGCCAGCCCCCACCGAGACAGGAGGTCAGCCGTGAGCATGTCCGCCAGCAAGGGACTGCTCACGCTCGCCACCCGCCAGCTCCAAGCGCGGTGGGGCGAAACCCGGTTTTCCTGGCGGGACCGCAAGGCTCAGGAATTCGATGACTTGTATCTATCCGAGTTGATGAATAGCGTGAATTCAGCCCTCCGGGTCATCGACGAACTCGACCACTTGCTAGAAAAAGTTCATGCAGACTGCGACTGAATCCATCGATCTCCGCTCCGTGCGGGAACAGCTCGAACACCTTAAATCCGGTGTTTCCTCCATCGTCGCCAGTGAGAAGGCGTTGATCAAACACCGGGCCGAGCGCCTCCAGCTCGTCCGCCGGGAAATGCTCCAGCGCGAGGAAATGGACGCGGAGAAACTCACCCGCCGGATTCACGAACTGGCCGCCGCCCGCCAGGTGGAAATCGATGCCGCGCAAGCCGCCGCCGAAGCCCGGAACGCCCGGATCCATCAGGCCTATCACACCAGCCGCACCGCCCTCGCCCGGCGCGTCCAGGTCGTCAAGGACCACAAGATCGGCCAAGTGCAGGGATCGATCATGCGCAACCGCCAGGCCCGCCAACAGGAGCTGGACCGCGCCAATGAATCGCATCAGGTCTTTCAATCGCTCATCGCGGGCGACCGGGGCGTGCGCCGGGAACTCCGCAAATCCGTGCTCGCGGCACTCCGCTCCTATCAGCCGCTGCTGGCGGACCGCTTCAACGGCAAGCGCAAGGCGACCGTGGACGTCGAGCGCACAGGCACCCGCGAGCAACTGCGGGAATCCCTGCTCGAAAAACTCCAGGACGCGCGCGAAGCCGCCGACGCCGCGAGCAAGCTGCCGGTGGCGAAATTTTTCCGGTTTGTCCCGCTGTGGCTGCTCGCGGTGATCATCGCCGGAGCGCACCTCTGGCTGGCTTTCCGACCCGGCGGTGGCGGCATCGAGGCGATGATGCTTTCGCTCCTGGTTTTTGAAGCGGCGCTGGTCGCATTCTGGTTCATCGGGTTGTCCCTATCAATGCCGACCGTCCGCCGCGCCTCGGAATCCCTCGAAGCCGCGCGGCTGTTGGAAATTGCCGCCGAACAGGAATCCGCCAGGCAACTCGCCGACATGGACGAGGAAATCCGGAACGAGCAGGCCATCGAGGGTCAGAGCCTCGGAGAAACATTCCGTGAATCCGACAGCGAGTGGAAAGCCCGCATGAGCGAGGGGCAGAAAAAGCTCGAACATCAGTTGACCCGGATCACCGACCGGTTGGAAAAACTCCACCACCGCAAGCTCGTAAAAATCGACGCCACACACGAACAGGCCCTGCAACTCGCCCAAGCGGAAGCGGACGAGCGCACGCGGCTCGTCGAGAGCTCCCGTGCCCAGGACGGTTCGGTGATCGATGGTGATATCGATGACAAAATCCAAGACCTAACGAATGTTTGGGCGGCCGATGTCCTGCCGGCGCTCGAGGAACTCACGTTGTTGGAAACCCACTCGCTCTCGCGGTTTCCCGCCTGGTCCCCTGCCGTTTGCGCCGAATGGATGCCACCCGCCGAGGCACCGCCAGCCGTCCGCATCGGGAAAATCGCAGTGGTGCCTGCCGAACTGACAGGCGGGCTGCCACACGATCCGCGGCTGGCATTGCCGGGAGTCACCCGGCTGGACGTGCCGCTCTCACTGGCATTTCCCGACCAGGGCTCGATCATGATCGAAAGCGACGGCGGCAGTGATGCCACCCTCGCGCTCAATGCCATCGCCCTGCGCCTGCTCGCCGTCCATCCACCGGGGCGCGCTTCGTTCGTCTTCATCGATCCGGTGGGACTGGGCAAGGACTTCGCCGGGCTGATGCACCTCGCCGACTACGAGGAAACGCTCATCAACCACCGGATCTGGACGCAGAGCACGCAGATCGAGGAACGCCTCGCGGAACTCAACGAGCACATCGAAAAAGTCATCCAGATGTATCTGCGCAACGAGTATGCTAACATCACGGAATACAACGAACAGGCCGGCTCCGTCGCGGAAAAATACCGTTTCCTCGTCATCGCCGGATTTCCCAGCGCCTTCAGCGAGACCTCGTGCAAGCGGCTTCTATCCATCGCCTCCAGCGGCGCGCGCTGCGGGGTGCATCTGCTCATCCAGCGCGACCTGCGCCTGGCGATTCCGGATAAGACGCTGGAAGATGAACTCCGCCGCACCTGCATGCGGGTGACTCTGCGCGCCGGCGTTTTCCATCTGGCAGACGCGCTGCCGGGAGCGGATGTCGTCGTATTCGATCCGCCGCCCTCGCACGAGGATTCCATCACGCTGGTGCACCGCATCGGCAAGGCGAGCATCGACTCCAACCGGG
>JAIFNK010000095.1:4196-5981 GCA_020047775.1 Akkermansia sp.
CGGCAAGGCGAGCATCGACTCCAACCGGGTGCAGGTGCCGTTCTCCCAGATCGCGCCGCCGCCGGACGAAGTCTGGACGTCCGACACGACCGACGAGTTGCGCGTGCCGATCGGCCGCACCGGGGCGAAGAAACTCCAAATGCTGGCGATCGGCAAAGGCACCCGCCAGCACGCGCTGGTCGCTGGGAAAACCGGCTCCGGCAAGTCCACGTTGTTCCATGTCATCATCACCAACCTCGCGCTGTGGTGCAGCCCCGAGCAGGTCGAGTTCTATCTGGTGGATTTCAAGAAGGGCGTGGAGTTCAAGTGTTACGCCGCCAAGCGGCTGCCGCACGCGCGCGTCATCGCCATCGAGAGCGACCGGGAATTCGCGCTCAGCGTGCTCCAGCGGATCGACGTGGAATTGAAGCGCCGCGGCGAGTTGTTCCGCCACGCGGGATCGCAGGACCTCGCCGGCTACAAGCGCACGCCGGGCCACGAGCCGCTGCCGCGCAGCCTGCTGCTCATCGACGAGTTCCAGGAATTTTTCACCGAGGACGACGCTGTGGCACAGGAAGCCTCGCTGCTGTTGGATCGGATCGTTAGACAGGGCCGCGCCTTCGGCATCCATGTGATCCTCGGTTCGCAAACCCTCGGCGGCGCTTACACGCTGGCCCGCGCCACGCTGGGGCAGATGGTCATCCGCATCGCGCTCCAGTGCAACGAGACCGACGCGCATCTGATCATGGAAGATGACAATCCCGCCCCGCGCCTGCTCACGCGGCCGGGCGAAGGGATTTATAACGACCAGGCCGGCGCACTCGCGGCGAACAGCCCGTTTCAAATCGTCTGGCTGCCCGAGGAAGAGCGCGATGCCGTGCTCGACCAGGTCAACGCGCTCGCCAGCCGCGAGGGCAAACAACCGCCGACACCGATCATTTTCGAGGGCAACGCCCCCGCCGAGATCCGGGACAACGCCGAGTTGAAAAAGCTCCTCCGCTCGCATCCATCCGCCCGGCCGGTCACCGCGCGGGCGTGGCTCGGCGCGCCGAATTCCATCAAGGGCCCGACCGAAGCGCTGTTCCAGCGCCAGAGCGGCAGTCACTTGTTAGTCGTCGGCCAGTCCGCGGAGCGGGCCTTGTCCTTGCTGTCGATCAGCATCGTCTCGCTCGCCGCACAATACCCGCCGGAGCAGGCGGAGTTCGTGATCCTGGATCCCCACGCCTACGACAACGGCGACAGCGGATTTTTCCAACGACTCGCCGCGATCCTGCCGCACCGAATCCGCATCGGCGGACCGGCGGAAGTTCCCGCGCTGATGGCGGATCTCTCGAAAGAACTCGAAGCCCGCGGTCCGTCGTCAGGCCGCGACGCACCGGAGGTTTTCCTGATCGTGCACGATCTCCAGCGCTTCAAGACCCTGCGCCCGGACGACGAATTCCGTTTCTCGATGGATGACGACGCGTCCGCCGGAGCCACTCCGTCGCAAGCGTTCGCCAACCTGCTAGGCGAGGGCGGCCCCGTCGGCATGCACGTGCTCGCCGCCACCGACACCTGGAACAACGTCAGCCGCTGGATCCCGCGCAAGCTGATGGCCGAGTTCGAAATGCGGGTGCTCTTCCAAATGAGCGCCAACGATTCCTCCAACCTCATCGACTCGCCGGCGGCGACTTCCCTCGGATTGCACCGGGCCTTGTTCCACAACGAGCACTACGGCACGCTGGAAACCTTCCGGCCGTATGCGATGCCGGATGACGGGTGGTTGGATGAGATTGCGGGCCCCCATCAAATCGCCAGAGCTTAGTC
>JAIFNK010000027.1 GCA_020047775.1 Akkermansia sp.
ACCCCCCGCAGCCTTGCCAACTCCAACGCCGCAGGTGGCCAGTTCAAGACCCGTTACCACCACAACGACATCTCCTACTTCGGCATCCAGGACTGGGATGTCGGCGGTTTTTACGTAGCCTTCTACGACGGCCAATTCGTGCGCATCGACCACAACCTCATCTCCGAGGGACGCGGCTTCATCTCGGCCGGCATCTATCTCGATTACACCAAAAACTACATCATCCACCACAACGTGGTCTGGAACGTCGAGTGGGGCATCAAAGTCCACGGCGAAAGCGGCGGTGTCAACAACACCCTCGTTTACAACAATACCTCCAGCGTCCGCAACCTCTCCTCCACCCCCTACGGCCCCTTTGCCATCGGCAACGGTGCAGGCGTGAACAACGGCACCGTCCTGCGAAACAACCTGCTCACCCTCGTCACCCCGCCCGCCGCCAACGGCTACAACGCCATCTCCAGCGGCACATTTTCTGCAGCCGAGATCACTGCCAATCTCGCCTGGGACGGTGTGGCCAACTCCGCCACCGATCCGCGCTTCGCCGCCGCCGCCGCCATCCTCGATGCCACAGTCGTCGATTACCAACTCCAGTCGGGATCCGCCGCCATTGACGCGGGCACTCCCGTCGGCTCCTACGTCCGCGACGGCATCACCATTCCGGCCTTTCCCGATATCGTCACCGGCTCGGCACCGGATGCGGGTGCTTATGAATTTGGTGTCGCCCGGTGGGCGTCCGGAGCCAATTCCACCATCCCGCCCACCGCCGCATCAGACTTGGCCGTCACCGCCAATTCCTCCACTCAGATCACCCTGGCTTGGACCGACAACGCAAGCAATGAAACGGGCTTCAAGGTCGAACGTAGTCCCAACGGCTCCAACGGATGGACTCAGATCGCGACCCTCGCCGCCGATGCAGTCACCTACGCCGATAGCGGTCTCGCCTCCTCCACGACCTTTTACTACCGCCTCCGCGCCACCAATGCGACCGGTGACTCCGCCTACTCCTCCATCGCCAACGCCACCACTCACGCGGCACCTCCTATTGTTTCCGTTGCTCGTTGGAGCCTCGACAACACCCTAGTCGCCGTGCCCACCACCTACAACGGTACCACTTCTGGCACCCTCGCCTACGCCACCGGCCAAGTCGGCACCCATGCACTCTCGCTCGTCGGCACTAACCACGCCTCCACACCCTTCGTCGTCAATCCCACCTCCAACTTGACCCTTACCGCTTGGGTTCGTCTCACCGGCACCGGATCCACCAACCCCACCATCGTTCAACAACAAGATGGCAGCGGCACCGGTCGCGGCTGGCTCTACCGCAACAGCACCAGCGGCAAACTCTGCACTTACCTAGGCAACGCCGAGACCGCCTCCTCCGGCACCGTGCCCCTCGACACCTGGACCCACGTCGCCCTGGTCAACACCGGCGGCACACTCCAGCTCTACCTCAACGGAGTCGCCGACGGCTCCGCCTCCCGCACCATCGAGTCCTGCGTTGGTGCCATGCGTTTTGGTGCCCACAAATCACTCACCACCAACAACTGGATCGGTATGCTAGACGATGTCCGCATTTACGACACCGCTATCAGCGCCCCCCAACTCGCCGCCCTTTACGCAGAAACCTCGACCCGGCCCTCCGCACTCGTCACCTTCCGAGCCACCTACGGCCTCGCAGCCGACGGCTCCCAAGACACCGCCACCCCCGGCGGCGACGGCGTCGCGAACCTCTTCAAATACGCCTTCAACATGCTCGGAGGCGGCACGGGCCAAGCCTCCAGCCTCGCCACCCCCAACTCCTCCGTTCTCGCCCCCGCTGGCTCCGCCGGACTTCCCTTCGCATCCGTTGACACCAATGGCAATTTCCAGATCACCTACATCCGCCGCAAAGCCTCCTCCTCGCCCGCGCCCGGCATCTCCTACGCCGTCCAGTTTTCCAACGACCTCGGTGTCTCCCCCCCCTGGGTTGTCAACCCCTCCGCCACCGAAAGCGTCACCAGCCTCGACGGCATCTTCGAGCGCGTGACCGTCACCGATTCTGCCGTCGCCCCCGCCAAACGCTTCGCCCGCGTGAAAATCACCAATCCGTAAACATCGCCCGCTCCGTCACGACCCAATTTCCGATCCCACCAATCCAGAATTTCAGAAAACCACTAAATGTCATTAAGAGCCCGTCTCACTTCCGTCTTCGCGTTGTTGCTCACCGCCCTGCCTGCCACCGCCCAAGTTGGCGGAGGTATCACCGGAGGCTGCCTCGTCGGCGAGTATTTTGCCAACGCCGATCTCGCCGGCTCGCCGGCCTTTAATCGCCGCGAGTTGCGCCTCGACTTCGACTGGGGCACCGTTCTCCCCATCGGCGGCTCGAACGATCCGCGCTTCAAATCCGTGCCGACCGACAACTTCTCCGCCCGCTACACCGGCAAGGTCATCGCCGCCTTCACCGAGACCTACACCTTCAAGGTCGTCGCCAACGACGGCGCACGCCTCTTCATCCGACCCGAGGGCGGCTCCTCGTGGACGACCCTCATCGACCAATGGTCCGCCGCCGGCACTTACACCGCCACTTCCGCGCTGGTCAAAGGCACCCGCTACGAGATCAAGGTCGAATACCGCGAACTCACCGGCACCGCCGCGCTGCGCCTGCTGTGGTCGAGCGCGAGCACGCCCGAGGAGATCATCGACCCGATCATGAACCAGGGTTTCAACATCACCTTTTGGGGCCAGCTATACGCCGACACCGCCAAGAGCATGCGCAACACCTGGGACGCCAATGGCAACGGCCCCGTGACCACGGATGTCAACGGTTGGCCGCAGAACGACGCTGCAATCTATATTCAGGAATCCATGAACGTCGGGCTCGATTTTGACC
The DNA here is from genome assembly GCA_020047775.1 of Akkermansia sp. Lineage (GTDB taxonomy): Bacteria > Verrucomicrobiota > Verrucomicrobiia > Verrucomicrobiales > Akkermansiaceae > Luteolibacter. The sequence continues at coordinate 2,870 of JAIFNK010000027.1, forward strand.
CGCTGACGGCCGGCACCACCCACTTCTCGTTCAAGGGGCGGGGCGAAGTCTCGTTGCAGGGCAATTTCTCCAGCAGCTCGGCGGTGGTCACCTACAATGCCGCCACCAACACCTCGTCCGGCACGTTTACCATGGCTTCAAATGGCTGGAACGCATCCAACATCAGGTTCACCAACACCGACCGCGACGGCCAGCTCCCCGTCCGGAAAAACGGCATCACCGACCTCAAAATGATGCGTCCCACCGTCCCCGGCGGCTCCACGCCTTACCCCGCCGGCACCATTTTCATCGACCAGGCCCGCGCTGCGGTCGGCAAGTTCACCAACCTGCGCGTCAACCTGAACAACGCCAACGCCGAACGCCACTGGAGCGACCGCACCTTGCCCACCTATTTCAACCAATCCGTCGGCAAGAGCACCAAGAACTACTACACATACTCCGGCGGCGTGGACCCGAATCCCGGCGACAACAACAACTATCAATCGTGGGAATACTCGGTCATGTTGGCCAATGAGACCGGAGCGGATCTGTTCATCAATATCCCCGCCATGGCTTCCGGTTGGTCGCCGGCCGACACCACCAGCTACGTTTACAAGCTCGCCCAGCTCATCCGCTACGGCTCCGACGGCGTGAACCCCTACAGCGCCCCGACGGCCAACCCCGCCTATCCGCCGCTCAACCCGAACCTGCGGGTTTACGTCGAGATTTCCAACGAACTCTGGAACTCCTTCGGTGCCGCCTTCCGCCAGTATTTCGACATGAACGAAATGATGAAGGTGGATGCCCGCACCGCCCTTGGCAGCCCGACGGCCGACGATCTCGTGGACACCCACGCGCGGCCTGCCGATTTTTCGATTCTCAATTTCGACAACCTGTCCACCGCCGTCGATGGCAATGGCAACTTCGTCAGCGGCAACGACTGGCGCATGCGTAAGATCATCCTGCGCGCCATCCAGGCCAGCAACATCTTCCGCAGCGTCTGGGGCGACGCCCAAATGGGCACCCGCGTCCGCCCGCTCTACCAGTGGCAGTATGAGAATGCCAATAACACCGCCAGCTCGCCGATGAAGTTCGCCGACGACTACTTCAACAACGGCGACGGCGGCAACCACGTGGCCACCCCGCATCCCCTGAACTACTTCATCTGGGGCGGCGGCGGCGCTTCCTACTACGGCGCGGTCAATGGCTACGGCGTCACCGACCAGCTCACCAACCCTAGTTTCGAGACCCCCGTCCGGCCCACCGGCTACAGCGCCGCCCCCGCCGGCTCCGGCTGGACCTTCACCGGCACCGCCGGCATCGCCCGCGACGCCGGTGCCGGCGACGACATCCCGCCCGGCTGGGCGGGTTCGCCCCAGTGCGGCTACATCGCCGGCACCGGCTCGATGTCCATGCAGGTCACCATCCCCGCCACCCAGACCTTCAACAGCTATGCCTTCGTCTTCAAGGCCTTGAACCGCCTCAAAAACGGCGCAACCACCCCCGACACCCAGAAACTGCGGCTTTACGTCAATGGCGTGCTCACGGAGTGGAGATCCTTCAACCAGTCCAGCGGCTACACTCCCACCGCCTACGACGCCGGCAACCCCTGGAATTCCCTGGTCGTCTTTTGGTCGCCATCGACCCCGTATTACTCCTCCGGCACCTTCACCGCCGCCCCCGGCACCACCATCACCTTGCGCATCGAAGGCAGCGCCGCCGCCGATCAAATCGCCTTCCTCGAAGACGTCCGCCTGGCCTCGGTGGACCGCACCTTCGCCGACGGCATGCCCGGCGGTGGCGAGGCCAACGGCCAGCCCGCCGGCTCCGGCTATCAGAGCGGGCTCAACGTCCAGGCCTCGTGGGCCTTCGCCTACGGTTTGAAATACACCACCTACGAGGGCGGATGGTCGCTCGGTGGCGACACCGGCGGCACCCCGTTGCAGAATACCGGGAAATTCCAATCCACGGAAGCCGCCGTGGCCAACACCAAGGCGATCAACATGTTCCACCAGGCCGGCGGCTACCTGAACACCTTCGGCACCTACAGCCTGTGGCCGCAATGGGGCGAAGCCGGCAGCGAAGAGGGTCTGCTGAATGTTTCCCAGTATCCGCTCATCTATTCCCAAGACGAGCGCATGAACAACCTGCGCGCCGAGCCCGCCAACGGCGTGTTCCTGCCCAACCATCTCGTCCTCGGCAACGCCTCCCTGGCCGACGGCGTCAGCGGCAACGTCACCGGGCGCAACTGGGTGAGTTGGAATGCCATCACCACCACCAGCAGCGACTACAACATCACCATCAACACCGGCACCGGCGGCAGCGCCCAGCTCTGGGTGGACGGTCTGCCCGTGGGTGCCGCGTTTACCACCGGTAGCGCCGTCACCCGCTCCGCCCTCCTGCCCAAAGGCATCCACAGCGTCCGGCTTCAGGGAATCAGTGGCAGCTATGCCCTTCAATCCATCTCTCTGGCCATTCCGGGCGCACCCGCCGCACCGGCCATCACGAGCATCACGGACGGCAGCGGTTCCAAAACCATCACCTGGTCCGCCGTCTCCGGAGCCACCGGCTACATCATTCGCTGGGGTGTGGACAAAGGCATTTACCTTGAGAGCGCGGACGTGACGAGCGGCACCACCCGTACTCTCACCGGCCTGAGCCACGACCAGACCTATTACTTCACCGTCGCCGCCTATAACGCCAACGGCCTCGGCCTGCCCTCCGCTGAAGTAGGCAGCACCTCCCTGGTGGACGGCCAGTCCGGCCACCTCGCCCGCTGGGAGTTTGCCGGAACTACCGGCAACGAGGCCACCATGCCGCCCACTGCCAGCACCTCACGCCTAGTCATCGGGAGTCTCGCCCGCGGCCCCGGACTGGTGCTTTCCGGATACGGTCTCACCTACACCGCCGACAGCTTCGCCTACCAGCAGTCCGGCTCCACCGGCTCGACCACTGCGGCAGCGGCCTTGAGCCTCGGTCACTACACGCAATTCACGGTCACCCCCGTGTCCGGCACCACCGTGAGCATCAGCAGCCTGCTCTACGCGCCCTACTGGCAGAACACCGCCCCGGCCCTGGCGAACATCGGCATCGCCTACAGCATCAACGGCGGCGCGTTCACCATTGCCCCCGTCACCGGCACGCCGGGTTCCAACAACGGCACCCCGCTCACCGGCACGTTCACTGGAATCGCCGCGTTGCAAAACCTCACGGTGCCCGTCACCTTCCTCCTGCTTCATCCCAGCCTCGGCGAATATTCCTTCGCAGGCATCGGCCGCAACACGAACCTCGATGACATCGTTCTGTTTGGCAGCGTGAACAACTCGTCTGCGTCCACCGCTCTAGCTTCATTCCGCACGGCAAACAGCTTGGCCGCAAATGGCTCTCAAGACATGCTCACCCCTGCCGATGACGGTGTGGCCAACCTGCTCAAATATGCATTCAACATGCTCGGTTCCGGGGCAGGACAGGGGAGCACGCTCGCCACGCCCAACGCCGATACTCTCACGGCGTCAGGCACAGCAGGCCTGCCGCTCGTCGGATTGGAAGCCGGAACGGACAAGCTCCAGATCACCTACATTCGCCGCAAGGCGACCGCCTCCCCTGCACCCGGCATCACCTACACCGTCCAGTTCTCCAACGATCTCGGCGAGTCTGATTCCTGGGCGGCCAACCCTTCGGCAACCGGGAGCGTCACCTCCCTCGACACCACATTCGAGCGCGTTTCCATCACCGACTCCTTCACCCTAGCCAGCCGGCGTTTCGTCCGGGTCCGCGTCTCAACCCTTTAGCCCGCATTTCTCATGGGATCCGCAGCGCGAGCAGTTCATTGGCAATGACGAGTCCAACCGTCTGCGGCGGCGGCCTATGCACAACGGCTGGCATATCTAACCTATTTGATCAAACAACCCGATGTCCCTATGAACCGATTGATCCTACCCCTATGCGCGGCCATCTGTCTGGTCATTCCGGCGCACGCACAGTCCACCTCGCTGCCTGCGGATCGTGGACGCGTCACCGTGGCCAGCATTCCGGACCCATACGGCGGTTCGAACTTGAAAGTGCTCCGCACAGATTCCAATACGCCGCTGCGGGCGGGCACCGCGTGGATTTGGGAAAAGCAGGGGCAGGAGGAGCCGGCGTCCTATTACGTCTCCATGCGGGCGAAAGGCTTGAATGCTGTGCGCATGATTCTCTTCGATACCTGGGAGGTGGAGGCATACACACCGGGTCCGCTCTTTACGCCGACCGACTGGAATGACGCTGCTTATCGCACGCGGCAACTGGCCCGCATGGAGCGCGCGGTGAACTATGCATCCGCAAATGGGATGTATATCATCATCAATTCTCACAACAAAATCCCCAACTACAACGAAACTTACGTCAATGCGCTTTGGACTCATGTCGCGCCCTATTTTGCCAACCGCACGCACGTCCTTTACGAATTGTCCAATGAACCGATGAGCGGCATCGGTACCGACGGCGACATGGATATGGGAGGCAATGCTCAAAATTCGCCGCGTCTTCAAGCGCTCAAGCGCGGTTACGATATCGCACGTGCCGGAGCGCCGAATACACACCTCATGATTCTCACTCCGCCAGGTATCAATGACAGTGCTCGCGGCACGGGTATGGGAAACCTCGCTGCCAGCTTTGCCGCTCTGCCCGGAACGACAGTGGATTGGACGAAGACCTCCGTGGCCTATCATCTTTACAACAATGACGCCGCCTACGGTGTCGCCAACAATGCCGCCAATCTTCGCAACCTCCACTCGCGCTTTCCTGCATGGCCATCCGAAAACGCTTTTCCGCCTGGCAATTTTCCCAGTGCCAACGGACTTGATCAATGGCGCTCCACGCCCTTTCCCATCAATGGCGTGAACGATCTCTGGGTGAATCAAACGTGCGAGCGGCTCGGGCTGGGCTGGGCGATGTGGTTCATGAATGGACAGAGCCAACTGGATACCAACTGGCCGATCATGATGGCCGATGCCAATGCCAAGGGCTGGAACTGGACGCCCGACCCTCTCACTGCGGCACCCTCAGCCTCTCCTGCTGACGGCAACATCACGGGTCCTGTTACCGTCTCCCTGAGTTCTTCCACACCGGGAGCCAGCATTCGCTACACCCTCGACGGCAGTGCTCCGTCGCCCACGCTCGGCACGCTTTACACCGGCACGCCGATCTCCATTTCCGCCACCACCACGCTCCGCGCCATGCCTTCGGTAGCAGCCTCCCGACGAGCGCCACGAGCACGTTTGTCTACACCCTCGTCATTCCGGTGTCCAACGTGCGGGTCAACGCCGGCGGCCCCGCCGTGGGCGTTTTCGCGGCGGACAGCGGGTTTTCGACCAGCAATATCCAAGGCACGGGTGCGACCGTCACCACGGCGGGAGTCACGAACGCCGCCCCGGCTTCGCTCTACGATACCGAGCGCTGGAACTCGGGTTCTCTCACTTACACCAGTCCCGTACTGACCCCAGGCCGCACCTACACCGTACGCCTGCATTTTGCCGAACGTTATGTCGGGGCCGCCAATCAACGGCGTTTCAATATCGGCATCAACGGCGCGACCAGCGGGCCCAACTACGTCGCCAACTTCGATGTGTTTGTCGCCGCCGGCAATGCGATGAACAAAGCCGTCGTTCGCGATTTCTCGGACATTACCCCAGACGCGACCGGGTGCATCACCGTCACGCTTAGCCTCGGCAGCATACAACTTCCCATGCTCAACGGCCTCGAAATCCTCGCGCAACCCATTGGCTGGGAACTTTGGCAAGGCTCGAACTTTTCGCCCAGCCAACTCCTCGACCCATCCATCAGCGGACCGGACGCCGCCCCCGCCGGAGATGGCGTCGCCAACCTGCTGAAATACGCCTTCAATATGCTTGGAAATGGCCCTGGCCAAATGGCCACTGTCGGATCGCCTAACGCGGCCGTGCTCACCGCAAATGGTTCAGCCGGACTTCCGCTCCTCGGTGTCGAATCTGCCAGCGACAAACTCCAACTCTCCTACATCCGCCGCCGAGCCTCCTCGAATCCCGGCATCACCTATACTGTCGAATTCAGCGACGCTCTAACATCATGGCGGATCAACGCCTCCGCCACCGAATCCACCACCGCCATTGATCCCACCTTCGACCGGGTCACAGTCACCGACTCGATCAACCCCGCCAGACGCTTCGTCCGTGTGCGCATCACAATGCCATAATCATTTTTTCTCAAGAAACGCCTTACATGTTCACACAATGCAGATTCCAGCACACCGTCCTATTCTTACTCTTGCTCGCGCTTGGTTGCTCAGGACTCACCTGCGCCCAATCACCTCGACCTATTCCTATTCTTACTGAAGACGAGGTGGTCCACTTGCAACAAAGCATTCCGGCAGTGGCAACTGCCAAATCCGCCGCGCCCCTCCAAGTCCACACAGGTCCGCCCATGAGGGTGCAGTTCAAAAACCTGAGGCTGAGGGAATACAAATGATTTTGATTCAAAGCATCGTCGCCCTGCGTCATCATTGATTCAAATTCAGCCGATGCTCACTGCGCTCCATTCGAGGACATCAGCTTCAAGCAAGAAGTCTTGACCAGCAACATGATCTGACTCTGAATCGGCATCACAACCATCGATATGGAAAAGTTGCAAGCCTTGAAAATGACAGTGAAGGACGACCACCTCTTCATCAAGGTCGGCGGCTTCAGTCAGAAGAACCCTGTGGGTTGGAAATCGCCGCTGATCGTGATGAAGAAGAAATAGAATGAAGAAACTTCTCAGCAGTGTGTTGGCGATCTCCATGATCGCGCCTGCGGCGGCAGATGTTTCTTCTCCACACATCAAGGCTTACTACACGCGGCTCCCGTATGACGATCACGGGTTCACCGGAAAGTATGCGGACATCGTCGTGGAGTTGCCGCAGCGCGGGCAGGTTGTTTTCAGCCGGGAGTTTGGTTATCACCCGTATTGGTTGCCGGTCGGTCGAGAAATAGAAGGAGTTGCGAGGCTTATTCCGCGCAAAAGCATCAACCCGGAGGAACGTCCGGACGCTCACAACATCGCATCCAACGCCGCCATCATTGCGCGGACGGATTCTAGCGTCACCGTCCGCTGGCGTTATGCGCCGGACATCACGAAACTTTCGTTCACGGATTTCCGCGCGGCTTACAACGAGGTCGGCAATCCTGCGCATTTCTACGCCGACTACGCCGACGAATACTTTGTCATTCACGCCGACGGTCAAGTGGAGCGCGTCGTGAAGGACGGCAGCGAACGTCTCGCTGACTGGAACGATCCGGCCAACCAAATCGAGCAAACTTTGCAGCTCGCACCCGACGGTATCCGCGAAACCGCGTTTCGCCCTGCGCGACATTCCAAGACTTCGGAAAGCCCGGTCGCAGGTTCACCGGTGAAGTCTGGCCGCGCCGGGAATCTGGTCTGTCACTGGCGTTTTGACGAAGGCGCGGGCTTTGCGACCACGGAAAAGCAATCCGGCACGGCCTGCAGCATCGGCGGCATTGAAGCCTACTGGCGGAAGGGGGTGTCCGGCACGTGTTCGTTTGAGATAGAAGGAAAGTCATCATGAAACCATCCAAAACAATCTTCTCCCGGTATCACCGTCTGTTGCCGCTTGTGGCCTGCCTCGTTGGCCTTGCCGCCTTGCCGGACGCCCGGGTCCGCGCCGAACCCGATGCCGCGCAGCAGGCCATCAAGTCCTACTGCCTTGACTTCAATTGGCAGGGCCATGGACGCCGCAAATCCCTCGCGACACCCGGCAATTGGAATGCCGCCGACCCCGCCGCACACGTGGCGTGGCACAAGAGCATCGGCTCGAATGTCATCCAGACCTTCTGTGTCTCCACCAATGGATATGCCTGGTACAAGAATGGAGTTGTCCCCGAGCAACCGGGGCTGAAACACGATTTCCTCCCCGAGGTCGTGAGACTCGGCCACAAGGAGGGCATGAAGGTTTTCGGCTATTTCACCATTTCCTGCAACCCACGCTGGGGCGCGGAAAATCCTCAGCTCAGCTACGGCACGCCATCGACCTATCACATCCCCTACACCGACGAGTATCTGGATTTCCTCGCCAAATCGATCACCGATGCGGTGAAGAAAACCGGCATCGACGGATTCATGGCTGACTGGCTTTGGATGCCGAAGCGCACCGCCACCGAGGGCAAGTGGCTCGACTGCGAGAAGAAACTCTATCAGCAACTCATGGGGGAACCATTCCCGGGTGAGGACAAACTGACCGAGAAGTCGCCGCAATACACCGCTTACAGCCGCAAGGCGCTCGACCGCTGCTGGAAAACCATCCGCAAGGCCGCCAAGGAGGCCAACCCGGACTGCATCATCTGGCTGACCGTCAATCAAATCAACCACCCGCACGTGGTGGACTCGGACATCTACAAGGAGGCCGACTGGCTGATGAACGAGGCGGGCAGCATGGACGCGATCCGCAGGATCGAGGGCATGGTCGGCAAGCACACCCGCCTCATCACCTGCATGGCGCTGTGGAACGGACAGGACGCGGCGAAGGCGGTGCCGGAGTCTCTCGCCGCAGGCGTGGGGCTGTACGGTTTCACCGCGCCAGCAAACGCCCAGGGTTTCATCCCGCTCGACAGGATATTCAAACAGCAGGTATCCGAATTGACGGGTGATGATCGCAGCATCGCCGTGCTCGCCAGGACCTATCAGGGGGTGTCCGTGGACGCACTCTGGAAGGATGGAAAATTCGTGGAACCGGAAAATCCGCCTCCGTTCCGCATCACGTTCAAAGGCCGGGGCAGGGGACTAGCCGACCGTGCCTCGATTTCCCATGGTGAAGGCACTGCCTCCATCACGATCACGACGCCGCAAAACAAGGGCCGGGCCATGCTCGAACGCACGGGAAAACAATGGCCGGCCACGCTGACCATCCTGTTGCAGACGAAGCCCGGAGCATCCACCACCGCGAAGACATTGCGAATGGCTAACGGCCAAAGCGCGTTCAGCACCACGCTGGACGGAACCAACCAGGTCACCTCCGGGCCGATGGAAGGCGGCCTGGACCTCGGCGCGGAATGGGGACAGAAGTTCGCGCCCAATCCGCCATCCCCGTCGCCGTTCGCGGTCAAGGTGAACCAGAGCGCCGAAACAATCGCCATCACCGTGCCCCCGGATATCACGCGGTCCAATCCCCCATCACTGGTCTTCGAGTGGGATTGAGCCGGGAGGTGTGTTTCTCCTGTTCTTGTTCGATTTTTTTCTCACGCAAACTTCGCTGGATCACTTTCAGACGGACAAATCGCGCTCCGCATCATCCTCAACCGAGCGCCACGCGGGGTGAACTGGAATCAATCTTCTAACGAACGGGAGTGAAACGGATGGACTCGAGACTGGCTTTCGAGCCATCGCCCTCGACCAGGGATACGCTGACCTTGTGCTTGCCGGGTTTGGAAAACGTCAGCACGCCGGTGGGATAGGTGTGATAGACGTGGGATGCGCCCTGTTGGTTCTGGATTTTCGCGCCTTCCGTGGTGCTGACGGACCAGACCGGGCGGCCTTCGCCTGTGTATGTCAGATCGATCTGATAGTCGCCGGCCTTGGCGACATCGACGTCCCACTCGACCACGCCGCCGGGCTGCCAGTTGCCGACTTGCAGCGAGAATTTCCATTCGCCGAATTTCTCCATCCAGTTGATGCGTTGGTGTTTGGCGTTGTTTGCCTTGGCGAATTCGCAGGAAAGCTGGCTGGGGATGTTGGGATGAATGCCGAGGGTGGAGTCGATTTTCGGAGCGTTGTTGAATTTCACCTCAATGACCCCGGCGAGGTCGGAAACCGTGGCGGTGTCCGCAGCGGAGGCATCAAAGATCGTCCACGATCCGGAGTTTATTAGAGGAACCGGCTGGGTCTTGCCGTCTTTGCGGCGCAGCGTGGCGGTGGCTTCTTTGCCATCGATGCCGGGCAGGCAGATCATGCGGTCGGCGGGCCAATCGAAGACCACGAGATTGAGCGTGTTGCCGGTGCGGGTGACATCGCCCCACGGTTGGGCGTGGCCCCAGGGCGAGGCGCTGGCACCATAGACGACGTCGGGATGTTGTTTCACCCAATTGCCAGCCTCGACCAGATAGGTTGCGGCCTTTTCGGGAATGCGACCCTTGCCGTCCGGGCCGACGTTGAGCAGATAGGTGCCGCCACGGCCGACGGTGGAAACGAGGCGGTGGAGGATTTCCTTGGGCTCCTTCCAATTTTGGTCATACCAGGCGTAGGACCACGAATCGTTGGTGGTGTCGCAGGTTTCCCACAGGCCGTCCTGATTCTTCAAGGGCACTTCCATATCACCGAGGCTGAGGTAGTCACCCATGCCGTGGCCGATGCGCGAGCAGAGCATGGCGTTGGGTTGTTTCTTCCTGATAAGTTCCGCCAGAGCCTTGACGTGCTCGACCGGCATCCTGCCCGGTGTGTCGAACCAAACATAGGCAAGCTCGCCATAGTTCGAGCAGATTTCATCGACCTGCGGATAACACTTTTCCTTGAAGTATTGATCGAATGACGCGGGCGAACCGTCGGCATTCTTGTCCGGCCCACCGTTGCCGCCGGGTGCGGTCCAGTCTTGATAATGCGAGTAATAGAACCCAAAACCGAGGCCAGCGGCGCGGCAGGCGTCGGCGAGCTCTTTCATCGGATCGCGCTTGAAGGGTGAGGCATCGACGATATTGAAGGGATGCTTGGATTTGAACATCGCAAAGCCTTCGTGGTGCTTCGAGGTGATGATGATCCATTTCATTCCGGCTTCCTTGGCGACGCGGACGATCTCCTTGGCATCGAATTCGGAGGGGTTGAACTCCTTGGCAAGAGCCATGTATTCGTCGTTGGGGATCTGCATCTGGCGCAGGATCCACTCGCCGATGCCGTAGAATGTCTTGTCCTTCCATTGGCCACCGAGGTGGGAGTAGAGGCCAAAGTGGATGAACATGCCGTAGTTGCCATCGCGGAACAGGGCGGCGCGCTCGCTACTCTCGACGCCGTCCTTGACGGATTTGTCGCCCCACATTTTGTCCATCGATTCCTCTGCTGAAACCGGAAGCGCAAGGGATGCGAACGCAAGCGTGGAAAGAAATGTGGCAGTGAGTTTCAATGCTGGGAATTTTCTTTTGAGATCAAGGCTGCTGGGAAGGCTCATATGGGGTCAGGTTGCGGGAAAAGGATTAGGTGAAAAAGAGGGGGGAATGAAGTGAAATCAAACCACTGCTTGAGTGGAACAATCACTTGGGCGGCGTTACGGCGACCTACATTCCCGGCCTCAAGAAATACCTGATGTGCGTCTCGCGCCGGTCCTCACGGCCGTTCGCGACGTTATCCGCCCACTGCACCACCCTGGGCACCCAGCGCCGGGTGTCGTTGTGGATGCGGGAAACCTCCGGTTTGAACCATTCAAAAGCGGGATGATCGTCGAGGGAGATCAGCGAAACATCGCGCGGCACCACGAGTCCTCTCCCTAGCAGATACTGCTGCGTGGCGAAAAACAACGCCGGTTCGCCCGGTAACAGCACGGTTGGCGAGGTGTGACGGAACAACGAATCCAGACACCGGTGGAAGCCCTGTGAGTCGTCCTCCCAATCCGGCAGGTTGTATGCGTCGGTTTCGATGCCCAGACGTTGCCCGCTACCTTCAGTCTTGATGGCAGCGGCTTCCTCGTCTCCGGCGGCGGCCCGGTTGGCTTCGCCGCTTGGCAGGCTGCCAACGGCACTCTCGGCGACCGCAGTGACGATCACGACAACGACGGCGTGGACAATGGCACCGAGCATTTCATCCATGGCACGGTAGCCAACTCCGGCTTCACCGCGCTGCCCGGTGTGGACAAGGCCCTCGATGGCACGCTCAACGTCACCTGGACCAAGGCCGGCACCTACACAGGTTCATACCCCACGCACTACGTGGTGGAAACTTCGACCACCCTTGCAGGCCCCTGGACCATCGAGACCTCACCCGGAAACGTCAGCTTTCCATCGGCAAACGAGGTGAAATACACCTTCCCTGGAGGCCCTGGCTACAGCGGTAA
>JAIFNK010000309.1 GCA_020047775.1 Akkermansia sp.
GCGCCCGGCTGGACATCCAGGTCCACACCCTGCCGAACGGACTCCAGCTCGCGCTCATCCCGGACCACCGGGTGCCCATCGTCCACCTCCAGGCCGCCGTGCGCGGCGGTCTTCCATCCGAAACGCCGGAAACCAACGGCCTGAACCAGCTGCTCGCCTCCACCTTGTCCAAAGGCACGCTCACCCGCAGTGCCGACGAAATCGCCGTAACGCTCGAATCCCTGGGTGCCTCCATCAGCTCGAACACCGGGAACAACGCCCTCCTCATCCAAGCGTCCGGCCTCACCCCCGACTTTGCCACCATCGCCGACGTTTTCGCGGAAGTGATCCTCTCGCCATCCCTTCCGAGTGACTCGATCGGCAGGGAGAAAGCCAGCCAACTCGCCTCGCTCGAAGAGGCGCTTCAGGATCCCCTGCACGTCGGATTCCGCGCGCTGCGGCAGGCGGTTTTCAGCGGCACCGGCTATGGTCTCGACGCGCTCGGTTCGCTCGGGAGCCTTCCCGCCTTGGACCGCCTCGAGCTGAGCGCCCACCATGCCCGCCATTTCAATACTTTTAACATCACACTCGCCATCGCCGGTGACTTCGATCCGGCGGCGACCTTGGAAATTCTAACCACGAAGTTCGCAGCCCTGCCACGCGGACATGCCTGGGTCGCCCCGGCCAGCGAGCTGGCGGATGGCTTCGACCTCACCCACCACCTGCCGAAAAAACAAGCGGTGCTCACCATCGGCTTCCCCGGAGCCACCGTCAGCGGTGCGGATCGCCACGCGCTGGCAATGATCCAGGAATACGCTTCCGACATGGCCGGTCCCTTGTTCACCCGGATCCGCGAGGAGCTCGGTCTGGCCTATCGGGTCGGAGCCACCCAGTTCCTCGGCTACGATGCCGGATTGTTCACCTTCTACGTTGCCACCTCGCCCGAGCAGGTCGATTTGGCGCGGTCCGAGTTGCTCGCGGAGATCGAAAAAATCGCTGCCGCCGGGATTCCCGAGGAGGCCTTTGACCGCGTCCGCTCCACGGTTCTCAGCGGTCTGGCCCTCCAACAACAATCGCCCTCGTCCATTGCCCGCCATGTCGCGCTCGATCTCCTTTTCGGCCATCCGGCGGACGAGCACCGCCGCCTGGCCGCCACTTACAAGGCACTCACGCCGAAGAAAGTCAGGGAAATCGCCACCCGGATTTTCTCCGTCACGCCGACGGTGGTCACCGTGCTGCCAGCTGCCGAAACGGATAGTTTTGCCAGCGACTGATCGCGGTTGGCGCTTGGCAGAATCCATAAGTGTGGCAGAATTATCTCATGGAAGACGACGATACTATCCGCCTTGGCAAAGAACTGATTTTCAGGGAATTCGGAAATCCCAAGGATGTGCTCTGTTTCGAAGGGGAGTGCCTGGTTTCGGAATCGCCCCCTCCCGGCGACGTGCTGGTTAGAATTCTCGCGGCACCGCTCAACCCGGCTGACCTCAATACCATCGAGGGGACTTATGGGGTCAAGCCACCGCTGCCCGCCACGCCCGGCATCGAAGGCTGCGGCGTGGTGGAAGTCAGCAGTTCCACCGATTTCGAACCGGGCGACCACGTGATTTTCCTGCGCCGGGCATCGACCTGGTCCTCCCACACCACCGTTCCCGGCGACTCCCTCTTCAAACTGCCACCCGGAATCGATCCGCTGCAAGCCGCGATGCTCAAAGTGAATCCGGCGACCGCCTGGCGCCTGCTCCAGAGTTTCGGCAGGCCGGAAGACCGTTCATGGATCGTGCAAAACGTTGGGAATTCGGCGGTCGGCCGCTGCGTGATCCAACTCGCGAGGGATCTCGGAATCCGCACGGTTTCCTTTGTCCGGCGGCCCGAACTGTTCGATGAGCTCCGCGCTCTCGGCGCGGACCATGTCTTTATCGACGATGACGCCGGCCTCGCCTCCGCCCGCGAAGTCCTCGGCGGGGCGAATGCCGGGCTCGCCTTCAACGCCGTCGGCGGCGACAGCGCGTTGCGCCTCATGAAACTCCTGCGTGAAGGCGGCAGCCACATCACCTACGGCGCGATGGGCCGCAAGCCGGTGACCGTGCCTAACGGGCTGCTGATTTTCCGCGACATCCAGGTGCGCGGGCTATGGGTCAGCCGTTGGATCGAAAACGCGCCGTTGGCGGAAGTGCGCGACGTTTACGAAAATCTAGCGGCCAGAGTCGTCGCCGGGCAACTGGTGCAGCCGGTCGATTCCACCTATCCGCTGGAAGGATATGGCGAGGCGCTTGCCCGCTTGGAAGCTCCGGACCGGTCGGGCAAGGTGCTCTTCGTGCCCTGATCGGCGGTAAGGGCTATCCGATATTCTTCCGCAAGTCCCTCATCCCCCACAGCAGACCGGCGGCGGCCGTCTCCAGTTTGAACTTGCCAAGATGCCTCCGGCTTGCTTCCTGTTGGGTATGAAATCCCTATCCTTGTGGTGCGCTCTGGCGCTCTGTTTTTGCATGATGGCCTGTCACAAGAGCAAGCCGGTTGCCGCTGATGATCCGGCGGCGTCCATCATCCAGGGACTGGAGGCGTCTGTCGTTTGGACGCAACTGGATGCTTTGGAGGCGGTGAAGCAGACGACGGACAGCGAGTTGCTGGCGCGGCTGAAGAGCAAGGTCGATGCACTTGCAGTGTCATCGTCCGCCCAGCCGCTGGTGATTTCAAAGGCAGGCACGGTTCTCTTCCAGAAGTATGGCCAAGTGGATCCCCGTCACGCGGAAGCCTATACCCACCTGCTGATGGATGATCCCAGCATGGCGGACGCCTTGAGGAAGGCCGCAATGATCGATCCCAGAGTCACGCTGCAGGCGATCGAAGCCAAGGAGACGAAAATCCTGGAAATTCTCCCCACCATCACCGGCGCGTCCGATCAGGCATCGGGCAAGCGCCTGTTGGAAGAGCTGGCAGCGTTGAAAGCGGAAATCAGGAAGCCCGGCCCTTGATTTTATAAATGGTCCGTCCTTTCATACCTGGGCCGCGCGCGCAGCGAGACACCGTTCATTCGTGCGGCTTCGTCGGGGGAAATTGCGACTCGGGCGTGCCCCGTTCGTTTTCACTGCGGAAAAGCATGAAGCTTCCCCATTTCAGCAGCGCAAACACGCACGCAGCCAGACCGAAGAGCATTTCCATGGAACCGAAGAAACCGATGAAGATGCGCGTCTTGTGAATCGCGAGAGCGATTGCAAAGCTGCACGCCATCAGGACCATCAGCCCTGACAAATGTTCGAAGCCGGGCACATCGTCGAATGAGACCCGCTTGCGGATGACCACCAGCGTGGCGACCATCGTTGCGACCGGCAGGAAATAGATGAGCAGATTCGCATCGAGGAGATTCTCCTTGCTGAAGAACAACGTGTACGCGGTCAGCACCGCGGCGAAGATTCCCGGGATGCATGCGAGATAGACGAGCACCGCATAGGCGAACTTCCACGGAGCATTACGCCCCTCGCCGCTGCGATGGCTGACACTGACCAGAAACGCGACAACGGGCACGACGGCAAGCGTCGCAATCACAGGCACCGCGTGGTGACCGGCTGACTGAATGAGATCGCGCAGGGTCATGATGCGGCTTCTGATGGATGATCGGATGAAATCATTTCTTCTCCTCGAAAGATGTCCCGCCTCCCCGTATTTCCAAGCTCGAATTCTTCACCTGAATTCTTCACCCCCCTTTGCCGGTTTCTCGATCTCTCACGATCCCGTCGGAACTGCCCCGCTCCCTCAGGGGGCCTACACTAGGGGAAATTGCAGATTCTTTGGTTAAAGGGTGGCGCGTCCATGCGGGAGCGTCTTAGCTTTCCAGCGACTCCACCATGCGTCTCGCCGTCATCAATCTTGTTGGGCTTTCCAAGTCGCTGCTGGGCGCAAACATGCCGGGACTGACGAAGTTCGCGGAGGAAAACGGGCTTCAGTCCCATGCCCCGGCATTTCCGGCGGTGACTTGTACGGCGCAGTCGTCGATTGTCACGGGCACTTCGCCCGCGGACCACGGGGTAGTGGCGAACGGCTGGTATGACCGGGAAAACGCGGAGGTGCGGTTCTGGAAACAAAGCAACGCCATCGTGCGCGGCGAAAAGCTGTGGGACAAGCTGCGGCGCGGGATTCCCGGGTTCACCTGCGCCAAGTTGTTCTGGTGGTATAACATGCATTCCACGGCGGATTTTTCGATCACCCCGCGGCCGCTTTATCCGGCGGACGGGCGCAAGGTTTTCGACGTCCACACGCAGCCGATGGGGATGCGGGAGGAGTTGAAAAAGGATCTCGGGCCGTTCCCGTTCCAAGCGTTCTGGGGGCCGGCGGCGGGGATCGCATCTTCCGAGTGGATCGCGGCCTCCGCGAAATGGGTGGAGGAAAAACACTCGCCCACGCTGAGCCTGGTCTATCTGCCGCATCTCGACTATCCGCTGCAGAAGGACGGACCGCTGGCAGCCAACATCCCGGACGAGCTGCGGAAAATCGACCGGCTGGTCACGGAGCTCATCGATTTCTATCAGTCGCGCGGGATCCGGGTAATGGTGCTTTCCGAATACGGCATCTCGCCGGTGACGCGGCAGGTGCATCTCAACCGCGTGTTCCGGAAGAGGGGCTGGCTGCAGATCAAGGACGAGCTCGGCTTGGAAACCCTGGATTGCGGGGCGTCGCGGGTTTTCGCCATCGCGGACCATCAGGTGGCGCATGTGTATGTGAACGACCCGGCGCTGCGCGACGAGGTGCGGGTTTTGTTGGAAAACACGCCGGGCGTGGACCAGGTGCGGACCGCGGAGGAGATGTGGGGCACGGGGGTCGCGTGCGAGCGCGGGGGCGACTTCGTCGCCATCGCCGTGGTGGACGCGTGGTTCACTTATTATTTCTGGGAGAACGACGCGGTGGCGCCGGACTACGCGCGGACCATCGATATCCACCGCAAGCCGGGCTATGACCCGTGCGAGCTTTTCATCGACCCGGCGCTCGCGTTTCCCAAGCTGCGGATCGCGTGGTTCCTGTTGAAGAAGAAGCTCGGGTTCCGGGGTCTGCTGGATGTGATCCCGCTGGACGCCACGCTGGTCAAGGGCTCGCACGGCCGCGACCAGGTTCCGGAAGGCGAGCGCCCGGTTCTGCTAGGTTCAGCGTTCCCGGTGAAGTCGGCGGAGGACGTTCACCGGGCGATTTTGGACGTTTTCAGCGCGGGGCGATGACTACGGCGTGCTCGTCATAGCGGACCTTGCTGCCGGTCTGGTCGAGCAGATATTTCAGCACGGCCTGGGACGGCATGTTTTTCAGGTTCAACGAGATTTTCTTGTCGGTGAGAAGCCCTTTGGGATCCTCGATGACGAAGTTAGGCGTCACCTCGTTTTTGGATTGTTTTTCGACGAGCATGCCGAGGGCGTCAAGCGACTCTTTAAGTGTCGCTTGATCCACCTGGAATACCGGAATCATCACCCCGCCGAATTTCGCCTCGCGGCCTTTTGCGGCGATGTTGCCGGAGTTGAGTTTCAACTGGCCGAGGCTGTAGGTGGCGTTTGGATTCTTGGGATCGAGCTTCAAGGCCTGGGTGTAGAATCCCCGGGCGGCGACGGGATCGCCGGCTTTTTCCGCGGCGAGTCCCTTTTGGTAGAGCGAGTCGGCCTGTTGGGCCGGTGTTTGGGCGAGGACTTGGGAGACCAAGGCGCAGGCGACGACGAACGTGATGATTTTGGACATGATGATATGGGTTCGACCAATCCGACTTCTAATACATCTGATGTCCCGGTTCAACCGGTAAATTTCAAAAGTTCAGGGCTTTGGAACCAGCCAATGCTCGGAGACGTTGGCCGAGGTGGCTTGTGGCGGCATGAGTGTCGCCACTCCTTGCGACCGAGGCGGTTCTTACGGGGTTGCGGGTGCCGCAGGCGTGAGCAGGCCACGCAGTTCTTCCCCCCACTGGCGGGCGGAGGGATGGGCGATGTGCCTTTCCAAATGGGCCAGCATCCGCACGGCGGCGCCGCTTTGATCGCCATTGCGGAAGAGATCCATTTCCATCTCCCACTGGAGTTTAGGCACGGTGTCTTGGAGGAATTTATCGTATTCCGGAGGGCGCGCTGCGGAAGCCATGCCGATGCGTTTGTCTTCGCGGTTCTCGTTTCCATTCCGCGATTGTTTCTCAACCGCCATGTGCTCGACCTTCGCGCCTTCCTGTTGGATGCGCTTCAGCCAGACCGCCCGCAGCTCGCGCGAGAGACCGGGCTTCTGGTAGGGCGGGAGCAGGATGTCGGAGTAAACCTGGTCGAGTTGGACAGGTGAGAGTGGCCACTTTTCCACCTTCACCGCGGTGATGTCATAGGCTCTGGCGAAGACCGAGGAGGTGACGGCCTGGGCGAGGGTTTTTTCCTGACCGCTGAGTTTTGAAGGATCGCTGAAAATACTGTCGATGACGTTCTGCGCTTCGGCGGCGAGCTTGGTGCGGTCGGCATTTTCCGCGGCGGCTTGGAGGGTGAGGATGAGCCAGCGGAGTTGCTGGCGGAGGGCGAGGCGGAGGGCGGGATCTGAGAGTTTGTCATCTTCTTTGCGTTTCCACTCGCGGAAGTCGCTGGATTTCTTCTGCTGGTCGTCGAAGTTCACCTTTTCCGTGCAGTTGAGGTAAAGCTGGATGGCGGCATCGTCACTCGCGACGGCGTTGCGGTAGGCAATGATGGCCAGCCGGAACTTCGCTTCCATTTTGGCTTCCACGCCATCCTTGAGTTTGTCGAGGTTTTCCAAAAGGGTCTCGCGGTCCGCGTCGGAAAGGGCTTCCGCGTGCAGGCTGTGAAGGGTGAGGGCGGAGCAAAACAGAAGGACGGGTAGCTTCATGGGTGTGGGTCTTCTCAGAATCAGGGATACGGGCCAAGGCGGAATAAAACTTTCTTCGGGCCGGGGCTTGGGGGCAAAGTCGTTTCCGCGCTTGGATGTTTGGGATTCTGGCGCATAATTCCGGACGTCACCCGCCCATTCATGAGTCCTTCGTTCCGCCGCTTGCTCGCGCTTGTTGCTGTTTTTTTCACTGCTTTTGTCGTGGTTTCCGCCCTGCGGACCTGGCGTGCGTGCGGTGATCCCCTCAGCTTGATTCCCGGTCTTTTCAAAAAATCCGGAGGCTTTCACCCGGAGAAGTTCACGCTTCCGGAAATGGCCCCGCTCGATCTCGGCGACGTCGAGCTGCTTTCCCGCCTGAACAACGAGTATGCCCGACTCACCGAGGCGGTGGTCCCGTCGGTGGTGAGCATCGACACGGCGGGCGTCCGCAGCGAGTTGCTTAATGTTTGGGGCGGCACGCGGGTGCGCAATTACCCGACGCAAGGGCAGGGTTCCGGCGTGATCGTCACCAGCGAGGGACATGTGATGACCAATCACCACGTGATCGCCGGGCAGCAGAAAATCCAGGTCACTTTGCATGGCGGGAAAACTTATGCGGCGCGTCTGATCGGGGAGGACACGCTGTTGGACATCGCCGTGTTGAAAATCGACGCGACGGAGGAGTTCGTGCCGCTCAAGCTGGGGGATTCATCCCAGGCGAAGGTCGGGCAGATCGTGCTGGCGGTGGGAAATCCCTTCGGCCTTGGCGAGACCGTGACGCAAGGGATTATTTCCGCCAAGGAGCGCTCGCTCTCGGACAACCAACGCGACCTTTTCCAGACGGACGCAGCGATCAATCCGGGGAATTCCGGCGGACCGCTGGTCAATCTGCGCGGGGAAATCATCGGCATCAACGTGGCCATTTTCTCGCCGGACAAGCAGAATCCGGGATTCCAAGGGGTGGGGTTCTCGATTCCATCGAACGATGTGAAAGACGCGTTGTTGCAGATCCTCGAGCGCGGCCGCCCGATCCGGGGGTTCCTGGGCGTGCAGATGCGTGATCTGGACCCGTCGGTGCGCGCGGCGCTGCAGTACGACGAGCCTGACGGTGCCGCGGTGCTGGGCGTGTCACCGGGCTCCCCGGCACAGGCCGCCGGACTGCAACCGTGGGATGTGGTCCGGGCGCTGGATGGCGAGAAAATCATGACCTCCGCCCAGCTCTTCTCGCGGGTCCAGCGGACGCGGGTGGGTGGCGTGATCACGCTCGACGTCTGGCGGAATGGAACGCCACTGAAGTTAGAGGCCACGATCACCGAGAGCGGTGCCGAGACCGCGTCCTCGAAGGTCCCGGCGAGTCCCTCTGGCCAAGGCCGCACACCCGATGCCGGGCAAGTGCTGCAGGCGCTCGGCATCGAGGTCCGGGATTTGTCCGTCCCGGAGCGGATGCGTGGGTTCCGCGGGGTTGCGGTGACCGCCGTGGCGGAAGACGGTCTGGCGGAACCTCACGTGAAGCCCGGCGACCTGATCGTGGCGGTGAACAACGCCCGGATCAGCGGCGCGAGCGAGTTTTTCCTCCACCTTGCCGCATCCGCCGCCGTTCAAACCACCGGACTCTATCTGATCCGCGAAGGGAAGGTCCTCAGCGTCAACCTGCCGGCCATCCCCCGGCAGGAATGATCCCAAGCCGCTGAAATTTTGCCCAAGGATCCAGCGTTTCAACAGCCCGCATCATGCATCGATCCAAGCTTCCTTACTTTTTCCTCGGATTGGCAGTCGTGATCACTGCCTCGGCGGTATTCATGCTGGTCAACCCCAAGGGGTCGGACTCGAAGACTCCCCCGCCCGTCGCAGCCCCGGCGCTTCCTGCGGCCCCGCCGCAGAAGGACGATGCAACCCCGCCTGCCGCCGCCGGGACACCGGCAGGGGGCGTCCCCACGATTCCAAGCACCGGAGTGGCGGCTGCGGAACCGGCGGAACTTGTCGCCCAAGTCGCAAAAGCGCTCGAAGCGGGCGATCTTGAAAAGGTGACCCGCCTGATCGGTGAGAGTGCGTCCGATTCGGAAACGCTCGCCCGGCTCAAGGCACTTTCAGCAAGTCCGCTGCGCCTCCGCCTGACCGACGGCCTGCGCGAAGTCGGTGAGCTCGAACTCAACGCCCATTCCCGCTGGGCTCTCGAACTGGAAGGTCAACCACCGGGCTTCGACCGGATCTTCCTCGATTTACGCAAAAAAAACGGAAAATGGATGGTTGAAAAACTCACCCTGCCTGGTGCCCCCGGCGAGCCCGTTCCCAAGGCACTGCCCGCCGATTCGCTAGGCGTGGCGGACGCGTTTCTACAAGCCGTGCTCAAGCAGGATTTCGAATTCGCCCGCGGCTTCGTGGATCCGGCGACCGTGTCGGATGCAAAAATCGCCGGGCTCTGCATTCTGTTTGAGGAAGGTGAATACCGCCTCCGCAAGAGCAAGCCGCTGCGCTCGATGTTCCAGCGGGAGGACACCGTCGGCTACCTCGTCAATGTCGAGACCCGCGATGGCAAACAAAGCGCCCAGTTCGCCATGACCTTGAAACAATCCACCGCGCCGCCGAACTGGAAGGTTGCCGAGGTCAATCTCGACCAACTGCTCGCCGACTACGCCCGCCGCGTCGCCGGCGGGGATCTCTACTACTCGCCGCTGGTGAAAACCCCCGGTGGTGGCGACACGCTGGCGCTTTATTTCGAGTTCGACGAGGACGAGATGAATCCCCGCACGCGCCGCCAGCTTGAGATCGTCACTCACATTCTCCGCTCGGATCCTGGCAAGCGAATCACTCTGAGCGGCCACGCCGACGCGCTCGGGACCGTGGAATATAACAACACCCTATCCTCACGCCGCGCCGCCGTGGTCCGGGACTACCTGACCAAGGCGGGGGTCACCGCCAGCCAGATCGTGACCATTGCAAAGGGAGCGAGCCAGCCGCGCCGGCCGAACGTCACGGAGACCGGCGAGGACAACCCGGAAGGACGCCGCGCCAACCGCCGGACGGAGATTTATCTCGATTTCTGAGACGGGAAGGGCGGCACTTTACGTAGTTTTCCGACCGCTTACGAAATACCACACCGCTGCCCCGATAAGCCCGACGGCGGCGATCAGCCAGGTGAGGGAATATGGCTTGTTGGTTTGAGTGATTGCAGCTTCTGACGCAGGAGTGGAAGTGGATTTTTTATGCCCCACCGCTCGCTCGCCATCGCGCTTGCGGTCACGTTCAACGCGCTGAACGACTTCTTTGGATGCTGGACCGTCAGGACCGTATTCAACGCTTGAACCGATGAAACGATACGTGCGCCTGCCCTCCTTGACCTCGTTCCACCAGTCTTTCCAGGCATCCACTTCTCCCTCGCGGACGCGACCCAGCCCTCGGTCATCATAAAGCTTGAAGGGAGGATGTTCGATGCCGAGTTTACGAATTGCTATTGCGGCATATTCGGAATTGATCGGGCGTGGGTCGAAATCATCGCCGGGATTGCTTCGGTTAGCACCCGGTAAGGTCTTGCCGTCCCGGCCGACGGGATCATTGAGATAGAATCCGAGAACCGCCACACACTCGGGACTTGGAAGATGAGCCAGAGTGCGGAAGGCATTCACACTGAAGCTTTCGTAACTCCAAACGTCCACAAACTCGATGCCCTCGTCCTGCATTTTCGAGATCTCTGCCTCGGACTTCTTGGAATTCACCAAAACCTCCGCGCGCATGGCTTCGATTTTTTCTTGATAGTATTTCGCGTGGCCAGGGATGGATAAAAGGGTGGATTGCGCTTTTTGGAAATTTTCTTGCCGTTCTGGCTGGCGAGGGATCTTGTCCGACCCGAATGCTTGCAGAGCACGTGCAAGAACATATCTCCGCTCATCCAGAGAATATCGATCCGCTTCCAACAAGGATTGCTTCCACCCAACCTCCATCAATCGCTCATGGAACTGATCTTCGAAGGTAAGTGCGTGAGCCTCCTCGTTTGGATAAAAAACAACGAGGGCTAATATAAGTATTAATATTTTCATAAACTTCTTCCCAACCTTGCTTCCTCTTGTTTCAACCACGCCTCGATCAAATCCCATTCCTTCTTGACGAGTTGTTTACCCAGATGATTCTCATTCGCTGCGGAGCCGGAACACATCAGGCGGGCCTGGTCCTTGGGGTGTCTGGAAACCGTTGGTCCCGAATAATTCCATTTTAGCACACATGGCCCTTGCCCCTCGTTGGGATGAAAGTCGTTGGTGAACACATGGCCTATTTCGTGACTGATTACATGAAGAAGAAGTTTTTTCCTTTGTTCTGCGTTCCTCGGTTCCCCTTGGAGGTCACCATCGATCAGGATCTTCCCAACCCCAGGTCCTCCAAGATGCACTCCGTAAAGTATCTCTCCGTTCGACTCAAGCGAGACGCCGGAAATCACCCAAACGTCGATGTTGGCACTGGGGTGTTCGAGTTCTGTTTTCGGATTTGGCATTGCGGCAGTCTTTTCGTCTTCATCCAGAGCCGAATTGAGCTTCAAGTTGTTATCGAGATCGAAATCGATTCCTCCCAACGCCGGATCGATTTCGACATAAATGGTTACGTCGAAAAACGTGTTGACCTGCCGCCCATAGACTTGGTTCAACTCCGTTTCGATGTCTGACTCGGAGGGAATGTTAACCGGAATCATCGGCGACCCGGATGAGTCCAAACCGATCACTTGATGCACCGCCACTTTGACAGTGCGCTTTTTCATGGATTTGATCTTGATCGGGGCGGCAAGGGATTCCACTTGGTTGCCAAGTTTTAGACTGGGTCGCACATCCTCGGTGACTGTGGCAGTGCTGCTGATCTGGATCTGCTGATCGGCGGTGTTCAGCAGGTCCGGGGGTGAACGTTACCTTATTGAAGCTTGAGGGTGCTTACGGGGTTGAGAGGAGTGCGAAAGCGCACAGTATTGCTCCCACCGACTGGAGCCATGATCCAGATTTCCGGGACTCGTCCGGTTCCCCCAAGAGCCGCCATCGACGTGGGGTCCACTCCTGCGGCAGGATCCTCCAGATTTGCTGGAGAGGCTGAGTTGTCCACGCCATCCACCCGGAGCGGTAGCATGACGCCGACGTCATCGAAGGTGGTCGGGTTTCGGCGCTCCGCGAGGATCCAGCCACCCGGGGTGGTGTCGAGCAAGGTGGTGTTTATACTTGCCCACTCGGCAGGCAGGCCGGGGGCGTAGCGCCCGATGTCCGTCCACTTGCCGTTAAGCAGGACCGGGGCCTTGAGTCCATCATGATTGCGGCCGATGGCAGTACCCGACGCGGCAATGTCCAAAGCCTTGGCGAAGGTAGGACTTGTTTTCCAGGAGCCTTGGATGAAGGCTTGTGTCTGAGCGTTAGTGCCGACCCAGGGGAGTGCGAGGATCGGTCCTCCGGATTGGGGAATGACGTTCGTGGGGGTGAAGGGCGGCTCGGGTAGCAGGTTAGGCGCATAAATCAAGCTGGTGTAGGGCTGGGTCAAATCCTCGTCGGTGTTATATCCACGTCCTTCGGGGTCATACATGGGATAGCCACCTCCCCACCGGAGACCAGGTTCCTGGTTGTGGTAAAGGAGATGGTCACTCTGCTCCTGTGTCGCCGCCACCCCAGGACCGGCAAGCTTCCAATAGGCGGGATAAAGGGTTCGGCGATTATGCCAAGAATTTTCCAGATTCTTCCCCCAAGTGAACGCACTAAACCGTCCATCGTTAGAAAGGATGGGGCCTGGATAGGGGTGAAACCGAAAGAAATTACCGCTCAGCCCATGCTCGATTGTTGCATACACTTGATGGTCACCTGTCCCGGTAGTCACGAATGAACGGGTCGCGCTTGGACTTGCCCAAGAACAATAGGCGCTTGGCTCATCTATCCCGCTTGCGTCTGACAGGTAGAGAGTGGAAATCCCAAGAATCACATTGTGATCATTGATGGCTCGCGCTCCATAGTGTGGGATGGTCAATTCATCTGCGGGTAGATCCAAGTTGGTCCAGACCCCACCGGTCCAGGTGCCGTTTTTGTAGAGGACGGTGCCCTTGTCGCTGATTTGAAACGGAACCATCTGCACCTGCGGCTGGGCGTTGGTGATGGGAAACAGGGCGTAGCGCGGCAGCGGGCCGAACGGGAACACCGCCGTATCGTCCTCTGCTGCGATGTCGAAAACATCGCAGATACCGTCGCGATCCGTGTCGAGTTGTTGGCCATCCGGGATGCCGTCGCGATTGGTGTCGGCATTGAAGGCGTTTCCGCTCGCGGAGGAACCGCCGCCGCCATCCGGTGGGGAGGCCTGAGCCGCCGCCGCGATTTCAAACTCAGACCAGTCCGGGGTGCCATCGCTATCGGTGTCGATGTCGGGATTCACAAAAACCCGCCAGAAACGCTTGGAATCCGGATCCGGCGCAGCGGGCGCGGGGACGTTGCGGGCGCGGGCCACCGAATTGACCATCTGCTCGTTCATGGTGGGCAGGCTGGCCTCAAGGACCGCCAGCATGGCGCTATCATTGGTTCCAAGGACGGGGTTGTCCTCCGGTGCGGCATCCACGCTCCCCGGATGCCAGACGAAGAAGCTGAACGCGCCGAAGCTTTCGCTATACAGTGGAACTTGCAACCACTCCGGGGCCATCTCACCGGCGATCCTGACCACCACTGCGCCGCCATGATCGAGAGAAGCCCATGAGACGACCGTACCGCCCAGAGCGCCGGAATAACCCTCCATGCGGATACTGGCGTTCATCCTCGGGGTGGGGTTCGGTTGCGGGAGTGAAGGTGCGCCCGGTTCCGGCACGGGCGGCGCGGTGAACTGGCGCATAGGGACCACAAATTCATTTCCGAAGCCGTAGATTTCGTCCTGATCGGTCCAAGTGGTGAGGTCGTTGGAGAACTGCACCGTGTAGCGAACCCTCCGCTTTTGTGCGGAAGATGTAACATTCCTGAATCGAGGAATCCGACGCGGGGATGTTTTCAATATGGCCTTCCGGACGGAAATCACGGGAAAAGGCGAGTGCCGTGAAGGTGAGGCCGATGATGATCCCTAAAGATGTTTTCATGGGATGGACGTATGTGAAATGTCCTTCCTGGTGGACGGGGAGTGATAAAGTCGAGCTACGCCGACCGCAACGGCCTTTAGCCGCCCCCGTGGGAGACGACCTGGACATGCGCCGCCGCCTTCCCCGGCCTTTTGGGTCGGTTTGGCGGCATCGTCGCGGTCGATGCCAACCGCTGTTTGTAAGGATTTTCAAGTCCTTGCCCGCAGAAGCGAACGCATGCATAAGATTTCACTCTCTGGAGTTTAACAAGCTTCAATTCCAAAGAGAAACCGCCGCGCCAACCGCCGGACGGAGATTTATCTCGATTTCTGAGGCAGATTTCCAGAGCCCGCGGTTCTCATCAGGGATGACGGATCGCAAGTTTTCCGCAATCCAGGCAAGCTTGCTCGACTTTCCGGCGTATCCTGCGCGGTGGCAGCGGCCATTGACTTTCCTTTTCCCCGTTGCGGCGGTTGATGTCGCCGGTCCGCCGTCGGTTTTGTTATGAATTTCACCTCTCCCTTTTTGATCTCCAGCCTGGCCCTGATGGGTTTGAGCGGTTGTGGTCCGACTTCCGGATTCACCCACTCGGAGTTCACCCTGCCCGCCGCTTGGAAAAACGCGGCGAATTTCCCGGTCGCCTCGCCCTCACGGGACCTCGCGCGCTGGTGGAGCCGCTTCGACGATCCCACGCTCACGCGCATCATTTCGGACGCCCTGCGAAACAGCCCGGACATGGCATCAGCATCGGCCCGCGTCCGTGAGTCGCAGGCCCGACGGAATGCCGAAGCC
>JAIFNK010000003.1 GCA_020047775.1 Akkermansia sp.
GTCGCCATATCCCTTGGGTCCGATGACCATGCGACGGACGGCATGGGGTCCGAGGATTTGCGCGCGCTTGGGGTTGGCAGCGGCGAGGTCGAGCATGACTTGGTCCGCCTCGCGGGAGGGTGAATAGGAAAGCGCGAGAATGACGCGGTTGAATGCCGTGGCATTGTCGGTGGCGGCTGCTTTGCGGAGGATATCGATGCATTTCGCGTCGCCGATGCGGGCGATGAGATAGTAGAGGCTATCGAGAAGATCCGGTGAAGCTCCGGATTGCAGGCTGATCAGGCGGTCGGCAACGCGCCCGGCAGCGGCTGGATCAGCGATCCGCGCCAGCAAAGCATCTTCGCAAGCGATACGCTCCGCCTTGGTCTCGGCGGATTTGAGGAATGTGAGGATTTCCTCGGTGACGGCATCGCCGCCGAGCGAGGAGAGTGCGTGCACGGCAGAAGCGCGCACGGCAGATGATTCATGCTTCAGTGCCTGCTTCGCGGTGTCGAGTCCTGCCTTGGGCTTGGCGAGAGCTAACAATTCGAGAAGGCCGGCCCTGGCCTGGTTGTCGGCGGCGGAAGAAAATAGTTTGGCGATTTCCGCGCCCGCCATGGCCTTGACAAGCGGGCTGGCCACGCGGCGGGAATGCTCGCGCAGGCGCCAGTATTCATGCCCCAAATAGGGCAGCAGGTCTTCCAGCGCATCGGGGCCGCCCAGTTCGACGAGATCATCCATGGCGGCGATCTTGTGGAACGTGTCCATGCGTTCCGGGTTTGCCAGAGTGTCGCGGCAAAGCTTCATTTTCGCGCCGGTTCCCTCCGCGGCATTGAGTTCAGCTTGAAAGATGCGGCGCACGTCATCGCCAATGCTGGGCATCGTGGCCGGTTTCTTGTTCTCCTCGATGGTCCTCAGCACCTTGCTGAGCGGGGTCGTCACTGCCAGCCAGTTGGTGGAATCGTCCTTGACCACGATTTCCTCCAGCGGGTTGTCGATGAGGATGGTCTTGATTTCGTGGGTGAGTCCGGCAAACACCCCGGGATTCCTGGCGACAACATCCGGATAGATGAGCGGATCCTTGAAGCCCGCTTCGGCGCGGATGTGGCGGGGAATTCCCGCCTTTTTCCGGATGCGGTATCCGTTAGACTGCGCGGATTCCAGATAACCGAACTTGCCGAGCATCGCCTGTGCGGCCGCATTCCTGGCTCCGAACATTTGGTCGAATACCTGCTCTTCCTCCGCGATGTAGGTGAGCGGGCCAGCTAGGCGGATGACGGTGTCCTTGTCCCACTCCTTGATCTTGGATTGCACCAGAGGTCCACCACCCGTGTCTTCGAGGATGAGATTGGTGAGCGCCTGCTCGACCAGGTTCTTGTCGAAGCCTGCTTGGAACGGCGCTTGGCTGAGAGCGATCTTGGAAGCCATGAAACTGGCCTGAACGGCATTGCGCACACTGTTAGGAGCAGCCGTGGACTGATTCGCCACGGTCGTCTTGAGAAGTGCGAGCTGCACCTCCTTGTCATCGGTCGCTTTGGAAACCACCTCGACGGCGGTGATCCGGATAAAGTCCTGGGGAGCCCCCAGCAACGGGATGATCTTGGACAGGTTGGAGAGCATCACATCATTTCCACAGGCATCCAGACCACACAGGGCACCGTGGCGCATGCGGGCGTTTTCATGGGTGAGCAATGCGACAAGACGAGGCGCGATCGCGGCTTCTCCGGCCTTGAACCGTTTGCCCAACTCTGCGGCTATCGCCTTTCGAGCCTTGGGCATGAATATATCCAATAGATCAAAAACCTCGTCGGTGGAGCGTTCCACCCAAGGTTTGCCAGCAAGACCCTTGAGCCAGTCATTGTTGAACTGTGGGGCGGCGCTGGCGAGAAGCTGCTTCATTTCCCGCTCCGTAGGATAATAACTTTCATTGGCATCCTTGCCGGTAATGAGGGTTTGTTTCAGAGTGACCGCCTGGTGAAAAATCTCGGTGGCGGTGGGGTCGCGCAGTGTCTTGTATTTGCCGGTGGGCGAATGGTAAACGAAGCTGCCGTCGTACATCCGGCAGATCGTGCGGCGCCAGCGGAGGTTGCGCTCGTTGTAGGCGCGCACCTGCGGTCCGCAAAGCCCGGCGGCCCAGGACGACCACTCGCCGTGATAGTCATGGGCGTGTCCGCCACGGCGGGTGAAGGCGCAGTGGCTGGACATCATGGCGAAATATTTTGCGCTGTAGTCGTCGCCGAGCAGTTTCATGGCGAAGGCGATACCGGTGTTTTTGCCGTTGCTATCGTCCACGCCGGCGGCGGGATGGTCGCCGTAGGGAATCGCACCTTGATCGACATACGATCCGAAAAACCGATGGGCGCGCTTGATGGCGGCATCGATTTCCGGATGCTCGACACCGAGTTTTTTGGCGAGGACGATGAGGAAGAAGCAGCGGTTGCCGGCGGCGTTGAGCGCACCATAGCCGGGATTCATCATGTGGAGCTGGCCGCCATTGAAGGATGGAAAGGCGAAGGTATGCCCCCAGGTGCCCGACTGGCTCTGTCCCATCGCCGTTTCTATCGCGTATTTGCGCAGGGCGGGCAGCACATACTCATCGCCGGTGGCCTCATAATACAGAGCGCAATTCAGACCGATGAAACCGTGATGCCAGCTTTGGTATCCCTTGTAGCCCTTGTAGCCCGGTTCGAACATGGCGCCAATGGCTTCGGTGGGCGGCTGCCATGGACAGTTTTTGCCGCGCACCCAGTCGTGGACGATTTTACGATGCTCGGGCTTGCCGGAGGCGATGAGTGCCATGGCTTCGATGACACCGCCTTTGCCGGAGCCAGGCATTTTGGGGTCCACGACAAACCGCTGTTCCAACACTTTCCAGGCGTCTTCGAGGATTTGCCGTGTCTTGGGGCAGTCGTAAGGGGCGGTGTCGGCGTAGGCGGGGAAGGTGCGGATTTTCAGTTCCACATCGAGGGCGACGGGGTCGATGGGGAATTTCCCCAAATCCAATTTTTTGACCTCTTCCTTGCGCTCTTCCTCGGGTTTCCAGTCGTAGAGCGAGTTGTCGTTTTCCGCCTCGGTGATCAGTTTGTCGATATCAGTTCCGGAGATATCCTTTTTGCCGGTGCGTGCTGGATAATTCTTATCGCGCCCGACCTGGAAGACCATTTTTCCGCCATGGTCCTCTTTTTCCGCTTCGATGATGGCGTTGCCGATGGTCTCGCCGAGATGTCCACCGGCTTGAAATTTCACGCCGTTGATTCCGGTGATGACGTCGCCGGGAAGGAACTTGCCTTCCGCCGGGGAGCCTTTGACCGCACCTGTTACAAAGAGTTGGTCACCGGGGAACCCACCCGACATGATGCAGGAGATGCCGGTGGGGCCGAGGTGCCAGATTTGTGGCGGATTCTTGGAAACCGGGAGGGGTTGGCCCTTGGTGAGGTCAGGGAGGTTTTTGGGACGCTCCATCACATTCTCCGTCAGATCACCCCCTGCGGCGACAGCCGCCTGTTGTTCGGGCGTGACCTCGCGCTCATCGGCAGACACAGGCAATGCCATCGCCGCCAACAGCAGCATGAGGAATGGGAGAAGGAATATTTTCATGAAAAATCGGTTGGATGAAGGCGTTCGATGGACTGCCAAACTGCACGGAATCAGGCGGATTCCGGGGATGGCAGCATGTCGCGGGATGCGAATAGCGAAAAGCCGTTCGCTTTCGCGAGGCGGGAAAAGGATTCAAGCTCGCGTTCCGCAAGGGGGCGTTTCAGATCCCACACCACGTGCACGGTTTGGCTCACACTTGCCCGGACTTTCTTGCGCTCTTCCAGCAGTTCAAGGAACCGCGCCAGCATCCGCCCGGCGCGTTCCGGGGAATCGACCACAAAACAAGAGCGACCATACCAAAGCGCCTCAAACACGAACTCATCGCTGATGCGCCCGCCGTCCACACGCAGGACATCGACCGGGCACCAGGCCTTTCCTAACCGGGGCAGGGTCGGCGGAACCGCGGCTGCGGCCGCCGCATCGTCGGTGAGATACACAAAGCAGTCGCCGCGTTTCGCGAGCCATGCCAATTCGGCAGGCATGGCGCGGCGGGCGGGAGTGGAGCGCTCGACCACCGGAGGAATCGCGGTGATGGAGTTGAGCCATGAACTCGGCAGCGGCAGCGGCGTGATGGCTTGCGCGTAAACATTCGCTCGTCTGAGGTAATCGACAATAATCATCAGCAGCGCCAACAGGACCAGGACGCGGATCACGGTGAGGTTCAGTCCATCGAGCCGGTGCGCCATCGCCAGATCCGCATCGGACATCAGGATCGGCGGCTTTTCCTGCTTTTTCTCCAAAGCCTCGGTCTTCACTCCGTTGATGGCTTCATCACCGCCGAGCGCGGCATCGAGGCTGCCATCGCCATCATTTGCGCCGCTGCGGGTTTTCTTCTTCTTTTTCCATTCCGGTTCGGATGCGCCATCCAGGCTTTCCAGGTATTTGAGGTCGCCCTGGTTCATGCCGGCCTTGTCGAGGAAATCTCCCGAGCCATCCTCGGCGAAACGAACATCCGCCACCTGGTCACCGCGGCCTTGTTCCGCGACTTTCAGTTTCTTCTCCTCCAGCGCCCGCGCGCTTTCCATCTGCGCGCTGCGGTCCGGTTCGATCCGGTTCACATGCGTCTCCGAATTGATCTTCGCAAACAACAGGGAACCCAAGGCCAGCGCCAGCGCCGCCGGGCAAACCCAGTGCGAACGCCGCCTCAGCAGCCACAGCAACGGCACGCCAAACCATAACAGCACGCTGAGGTACCCAAGAAGACTGAAGGAGTTCCAATTCATTTTTTCGCTTTCGCCACCGCGTCGTTCCACTGGTTGAACGCGTAATACACCAGATTGATACCGAGGTTCATGGCCGCCTCGCGCATTTCGGGAGTCACATCGGTATATCCCTGCGACTTCCAGGCGTCGTTCATGTCGCCCGGATGATAGAAGGCGATCCAGCGGCCCTCATGTTTGATACCCTGCGCGCGACGCCCGCCGTGATGCCAGAATGCGGGAGCGCCGTCGGGAAAGCCGTAGGGAAGCTGATAAATCATGTCGTCATCGGCGATGTCCATCATCGGCTTGTCCGGAAACACCAGGCGTATGAAGTGCATGAACGACTGGTGAAAGCGGGCGCTGCCGGCATCGGCGATCAACATGCCCCCGTTGAGGCAGTAGTCGCGCAGGATCTTGATGTCCGCCGGGCTGACGTTCCCCATATCCGTGTTGCCGGTGAGGAAAACAAATGGCGGGAAGCCATCCTTCGGATACTTTTTGAGCAGGGCGATCGAATGACTTTCACCCTTGCTGGCAATCTTCTTGAAGCCCGTGGCTTGCGCGAAAGCGCGCAGGAAATTGATGTCCGCGTTGGTCTGGTCCATGCCGTCATCCCAACCACCGCCGCCGTGTTCGAGCCGGATGAAGCGCAGTTTGTAGTCCTCCATGCCCTCAGGCCAACCGCCCTCGGTCCCGCCGCCCTTGCCCATTTTCCCTCCTTTTCCTCCCTTGGTTCCCTTGGTGTTCGATGCCTGATAGGTCGCCTGGGTCTGCTCTTCCATATTCTGATCCACTTCGGCATCATCAAGGTCGGGAGTCTCGAAGATGATCGCGGAGTTAGGTCGCAGGCTGAGGGTCTTCTTCTTGGTCTTTTTCTTTTGTTTGACCATCTTGACCATCGCCACCGCCTCCACCGCTGCAGTGCCGCTGCCCTTGGGCAGTTTGTAAGCCTCCACGCTACAACCACGAAAGCTGAGAATGTAGGGGATGATGACGAGAATGATGATGTGGGTGAATACACTCGCGTAGAGACTCCGGCGATGCCGGGGATCGCGACCGTGTGTGCGAACGTCCTCAAGCACACGGTCACCAGCCATCGGGGCGCCACTCTCACGGGTGAATGCCGCATGGACCGAGCGGCTGCGCAACATGACGTGCAGCCACGCGGCGTATCCGGCGGCCGCCAAAGCCGGCCAGCTCACATCCCACCAAAGGAACAAATTCGCCACACTGTCCTGCTTGGCTCCATCGACATCCAGTCCGTTAGCAAGAACCGAGGAACATGCCCGCCACGTGACCCAAACGTAAAATCCTACCAGCAGATACACTCCATAGAGCGGCAGCCGCAATGCCAGAAACGACAACCGGTTGCGCACCAGGCTACCCGCACCCGTGAGCGCACACAACACGGCCAGCACTCCGAACAGTTGGAAAACCAGCTTGATCAACGACGTGGTGTGGTCGCTCTGGAACTGGATCGCGATTCCTCCATTCCGCGTGAGGAAGGCATCAAGAGCCGGAGGCAGCCAGAAAAACGCCGCAGCAGCCAGGCCCGCCAGCATGAACACGGCGATGCTGACCAAACGCGCCTTGAAGACGGATGGACTCGTCGGAATCTCATCCATCCACTCGACGGGAATCTCGGCTGTTTTGTTTCTTATCATTCCGCGCTTATCAAACGGGCTGCACCATGATCACCGGGCATCGCCCGCTTCACTTGAAGAGATCCTCCTTCTCGTCTCCGATGGAGGGCAATTCCGGCCCCGCTTCCTTGGTGTTGATCTCCTTTTCAATTTCGGACTTGGGCTTCTCCGGCACATTCGCCGCATTCGGCGTTTCTGTTTTCGGAGCTTCCGTTTTTGGCGCTTCTACTTTCGGCGCATCCGTGGCGGTGTCCTCCGCTGCCGCCTTGGGTGCCTTGCTCGCGAACCGGTCGCTGAGCTCCTGCGGCTTCAGCCCGTGTTTGCTGGCGATGTCGCGCAGGGATGCCGTCGCCTCCGTTGCCGCGAGTTCCAAGCGCTTTTCCTCACTCAATTTCGAGGAATCATCGCCCGCCACCAGTTTCCAAAGGTATGAGGTGCTCGTTAAGGTCAATCCCACCACGTGCACAACCAGTGTGAACATGACGATCGACTTCATGCTGCGACCCCGGAAGTTATCCATCAAATGGTCCGGGGTTGTTTCATCGATATGTATGTCTTTGGTGACTCTTGATTCGTTCATTGGTTGCATGGTTCTCCTTGATTTTTGTTAGGTTGTCCCGGCTTATTTTTCAGACTTTTCGCCCACTGCCTCGATGATGCCCCCGGCTTCGGCGATAGCCTGCAATATGGGTTCGAACGCCTCTTTGGATTGTAACTTGTCGCACTTGAACTGCACGTGGCGTTGATCATCGGCCACCGTGTTCGTGAGAAGGTTGCGGACGCCCCACTCGACATCCTTGGCGCTGTCCACTTTCACGCCGTCGAAATAGATCTGCCCCGTCCCATCGAGCGCCACCCTCGCCACCACCGTGGTCTTTTGCTTCGCGACGTGCTCGGAATATGGCAGTTTCACATCAAGGTCGCTCTTGTCCTTGGAGGCCTCACTGCAGACGAGGAAGAAAATGATGAGCAGGAACGCGATGTCGCCCATGCTCGCCGTGGGGAGGGCGATCGGCTTCCGTTTTTTTCTGCGTGATCGTCTCATGTCACTTCTCGTTTTCCACAATCGCCACCACGCCGCCGTGCGCACTGATGGCGGCCAGGGCCTGGAAATAGTTTTCGTATGAAGTGCCCCGTGCGGATTCCAACATGATCACCCGCTTGTTGCCATCCTGCTCGCCCAGGTTCAATGCCGCCAGACGCTCGTTGAGCGCGCCAATTTCCATCTTCTGGTCATTGAAGAAAAGCTCCGAACCGCGCAGGTTCACGATCGACGTCTTCTCAGGCTGAGCCTGTGTTGTCTTCTCGCCGGAAGGCAGATCAGCGGTGATGGACCTCACCTTGGTCAAGGTGGTCGCCAGGATGAAGTAAATGATCAGAAGAAACGCGATGTCGGAAAACGAGTCCGTTGGAATCGCGAGGTCGCGATTCTTCTTCTCCTTGGTGTGGCGTTTCCGGGGCATCAGTGGTGCGTCAGAATGAACTCCATGACCTCGCCGGTCGCCTTTTCAATCTCAAGTTCGATCTCGTCGGACCAGCGGTTGTAAACGCTTTGGGGGATGACCGCGGAGAGGGCGATGAGCAGTCCCGCCGCGGTGGTGATCAATGCCTCGGCAATCCCGTTAGCCACCGTACTGCCTCCGCCGCCGACACTGCCCGCCTCGGCCAGACCGGCGAAGGACGCGATCATACCGGTCACGGTTCCCGTCATTCCCAACAAGGGGGCGGCCACGCCGACCGTGGTCAGCACATCGAGGCGCTTGCCCACAAGGCTGATGGCCTGCGCACTGTAGTCCTCCATCACTTGTCCGACAACCATACGCATGGTCTCCGCGCTCTCGTTTCTGGAACTGAGGAGTTTGTAGGAGAGCAGGCCCGCCAGCAGGACCGAAGCAATCGGACCGCTGGAAGCTTCGCACTCGGAGATCGCGCCGGAGACGTTGTTCTCACGCAAATGAGCGAGCACATTGGAACGCAGTGACCGTGTATCAATCTTGCGATTCGCCCGGAAGGCCTGCCAACGGTCGTAAACCACCGCCAAGCTGACCAAACTGCACAGCATCAACGGATACATACATCCGCCGCCTCTAATAATGGTATCTATCATGTTTTTATTTCCGGATCAGGGTTGGGTAGTCAGAGTTCGCTTATCAGGTTTCATCAACCTGTGTTCATGAGGCATTGCAAGAAGATCAAGAACGCTCAGGGCTTCACCGGGTTTCAGGGCCAAGCGGTTGAAGCGGAGGGTCTCAACAGGTTTGATCATCAATTCGCCGACAGCGTGGCTATAGTAGCTGGCTTGGCAATCCGCAATCGCGACGCGCTCGAAATAACGGCGGCGGGCGACGGCGAGAAGGATCAGTTCGTCGCCGACGACGCACAACCAGACCGGAGTGCGCCGCCACCAGCGACCGGCGTCGATGCGGGTCCCGGTGCGGATGCGGAGTCTCGGCTCGGCACCGCCGGTTTCCTCGCGCAGAAGTTGTTGCTCGAGCTCGTTCATTTCTTCCGCGCCTCCTTGAGTGATTCGATCATGCGTTCACGCTCCTCGTTTTCAGCATTGATGATCTTCTCGAACACCGGATCGGCAAGCCTGCCGCGGGCGTATTTCGCCCAGACGCTGTCCGGGAAGTCGAAGGTGACGCGGCGGTAGAGCTGATAGGCGGAGCCGATGGCTTCCCCGCGGCCTTTCCAGTTGTCCTCGGACATCAGGCCGGCGAGACGCTCGTGACTGAGGCCGCACCAATAAACCGCCTGCGAGCGGATTTCCCGGTCATCGTAGGTCTCGTTTTCAAACGCGATGGTAAACGCCTTGATTGCCTTCTCATACTGGAGGGCGCGCATGTAGTTCTGCGCGGCGCGCAAGCCGGCGAGTCCGGCGAGCGGGTCTTCCGGGAAACGCTGCTGCATCTTCGCGAAGACCATGGCGGCATTAAGGAACTCCGGATAGGAAAGCCCGTCGAGGCGCAGCACCTCCGCTAGGGATGCTTCATCCTTTTTTTCGCGCAGCGCATCGGCCTGTTTCTTGAATGAAAGCCCCTTCTCCTGGAAGTAGCCGCCCAAGCGGGACATCACCGAGGGGATCAGTTCGTTGTCCGGATATTTGTAAGCGAGCTTCACATATTCTTCGACGGCATTCTCGGTCTCGCCCATCTTTTCATAGACGAGCGCGGTCTTGAACTGGGCCTTGGGAGCGAACTCGGTATCCGGATAATCGCTGGGGATTTTCGAAAACCTCGCGAGCGCGTCCTGATACATCGGAAGCTTGGCCTCCTCGTTCTTCGAGAGGTCCGCATACTCCTGAGCGAGGTTTCCCAACAAATACTCGGCGTGGGCGCGCATCCCGTCATCGCGATGGGTGGCGATGGCCTCGGCCAGTAATTTCCGCGCCTGTGCCATCTCGCGGCGGGCGAGGCTTTCCTGATCCATCTCGCGGTGTTTCTTCGCGAGTTCGAAGAAGCATTCCGCGAGGGTGAAGCTGGTTTTCACCGCCATCTCGTCGCCGGTGAAACGCTTGCTGAAGGGCTCGATGAGACCATCCGCGCCCATGTTCACCGTGATGGAGTGGGACTGGGTTTGTCCGTTTGCGGCATAGGCGATTTCCACTTGGTCGCCGTAGCGCACCGGGAAGCCGTTGAGGGCGACCGGCGGCAATTTCGCGGGTAATTGCTCCGCGGCGTAGCTGAGAGAGAAGACCCCTTTGAAAATGCCGCTGTGGGATTCGGTTTCCTGGAGTTGATAGTCCGTCTTCGCGCCGCTCTCCGCCTTGAGGGAGACCGAGGCCATGTCGCGATCCGGCCCCCGGTCGAGGCCGCGGTCAATCAGGCGGATGGAGATCTTTTCCCCGACGAATGCCTGGGCGAGCGCGTCATGATAGCTTCCTTCCATCACGTCGAGGAAGGCATGGCTTTCCACCTTGAACGCGGTGGTTTTCCACTGGATCTGATCCTTCGCATCCTTGTAGGGGTAGCCCACGTGAATGAGATCTCCGGCCTTCACTGCAAGTCCGTCGGGGATCGCGGAATCCGCCAAGGCCTCGGCGGCATTCGTCGCAAAACTGCGGTCCGGCAGATCGCCGAGGATCAATGGAATGGAGAACGTGAAGCGCCCTTCTTCGAGTGGCGGCTCATTGGTGGGGGCAACCGGACCTTTGCCGATCTGATAGCCACTTGGCACCAGCACTTCCTGTTTGGTGAGTGCGCCCTTCAATTTGAGCGTGCCCGGCGCGGCGACATCGAAGGGCGGCTTCGCGCCCTCCTTGACCGCCTTGCGTCCGGCATCCGTCTGGACATAGGCGTTGATTTCGCTGCTGCCGGCCAAGGCGAGATGCGGCACCACCACATCGAAGCGCAGGCTGGCACCGACCACCGCGACGTGTGAATCCCCGGCTTTATCCGCATGATTGTAGTTGAGCGTGCGGCGGGGCGCGACGACTTCCGCATTTGACGCCTTGGTGGTTTTGGCGGACGGAGAGGCGGCGGACGCCGCGGCCTTGGGCAGCGCATCGCTGGTCATGTGATACGCCGCCAGCACGGGCTCCTGATAGGTGGCTTGTTCGATCACCACCGTGCGCTCGGTAGGGATTCCCGGGCTGAGGTTTTCCACATCGCGATAGGTTACGGTTAGATGCCCACCCTCGGCGACGGTCACTTCGGATGCGCGCGCCGGCGCGCCGGTCACGGGGAAGACCCGGCCGAGGAAGCGGCCGCTGTGTTCCTCGGTCTCCACCGCCTGGATGGTGGCGGTGCCGCCGCTGCTGCTTGCCACCTTGAGCTCGACGATGTCCTTGTCCGGACCGCTGTCCATGTCCGCGTCGTCGATGACGATCGCGACGGCATCGTCGTAGCGGAAACGGCGGATCGGCTCCAACAACAGTTCGCGGCCGGCTTCGGTGGTCTTGTAATTGAGGAATGAGGCGGTGATGACCGCGTCATTGAAGGCCACGGTCAGTCGTTGTTCGTGGCGGCTGCGCTTCGGAGTCGCCGAGCGCGCATCCTCGTAACGGGCGGTGATCTGGTCGCCGGGCAGCACCTCAAGCTGGGTGTTTTCCCGCAGCGACATGTAGTCTTGTGAAACAGGCAGAAGCGCTTTGCCGCCGCGGTCGGTTAGGGTGACTTTGCGGATCGTCGGCGCGACACCTTCGAAGCCGTGGATCACCAGACGGACCAACCGCGCTTGGGTTTTGTCGCCGAAGGCAACAGCCATCATGCCATCAGCGGATGGCGTGAGCGTTGCGAGCTGAGGAATCATCGCCCGCGCATCATCCGGGAATTTCGCGGGATCGAACATCGTGTCCGGGCATGGAACGAGATCCTCTTTTCCGGATTCATCCCCCATCAGAACAGGCTTGGATTTCAGCAAAGCATCTCGTCCCGCGTTGCGCCAGATCTGGATCTCATGCAGACCGGGGCCAAGCTCGCGCTCGATGAGCAGCGGGTTTTCCGCATCCTTGGCGGCGGGCGTGCCGTCCAGCAGGAAAATCGTCTGGCCGTCATCAGGATAACCCGTGAGTTGGAAGCGGCGGATGGCGGCGGCGGGTTGATGGAAGAGCGCGCGGTAACGGATGAGCGCTCCGTAGGCGGGGTGGCTGGGCATGACGACCGGCAGTGGTTCCGCAGAGAGGGATTTCACCTTGGCGGAAAGGTAGGTGATGGAACTACGGTTTGAAGAGTATTCCATGATCTCCCGCCAGTCGGCGGGGAGTTCGCGGCTTACCGGTTTGGTGATGGCCATGGAATTTGTGCCAAAGAGTGGGAATGAAGTGACGAGCGGCGAACCATCCCACACGGGAGTGGTCTCCGGGTAGCGCGCGCGAGTGGTCCAGTTCTTGCCGTCCATCGAGGTTTGGAGAACGAAGCGCGTAAGCCGCTGACCCGCCTCGCCCATGTCGATGTTCATCTTGTCGAGCGCGACATTGTCGTTGAGGTCGATGCCGAAGATGCGGGCGGTTTCCGCGTTGCCGACATTCCCTTGCCATCCGGGATATTCCTTGGCGCTGATCGCCATGTTAGGATCGCGGCCGGGCGCGCTTTCCGAAGCAAAGGCGAGCGCCTGGGCACCGGTGGTCGGCACCACGCCCTCGAACTCGCCGCTGAACGACGAGGTTTCCTTGAGCACAAGCTGGCGGATGACATCGCCGCTGGAAGTTTGCAGGCTCACGGTAACCTCGTCGATCTGTGGTGTGATGCTGTGGTCGGGATCGGTGACGCGCAGATAGACCGGATTCCCCGGGCGCACGGCGCGGGTGCCAAGAGCGGCCTGCGCGGTGGAAAGCCCGAGTTCCTCGATGTTGAGGCGGCGCTCGCCCTCCCGCGGTGGAAATGCGCCGGCGGAAAACGCGAGCCGCGCATCGGACGCCACGCCGATCACCACATTCGGATTGGCGGGCAGATCCTTCATCTTGGCGCGGAAACGTTCCGAATAACCGAAGCGGATCTCATCCTCGCCGAGAATTTGTAAAATCTTGTCACCGGGTGTCGGTGGTCCGAGAGCGGTGGGCACTTCGGCGCGGAACTTCTCCTTGCTGTCGCCGAGTTGATAGAGAAGCACGCGTTCGCTGTCGCCGGATTTCGCCCGGATCTCGACTTCGATGTCGGCGCCGACGCCGGAGACGTTGAGCGTGGGGTCGCGCAGGTTGATTTTCACCGCCTCACCGGGAACGATCATGGTTTTGTCCTGCGAGGGTCCGAGTTCGATCTCGGAGGCCTCGACGAGCTTGCGCATTTCGAAGTGGATCTGGCCGCGGAGGATCAGCGCGTCCGCGTGCTTGGGTTCCTGGCGCAGGACCTGCTCGATTTCCTCCAGCGCCTCGGCATAACCCTCCTGATCCATCAACACCTCGGCACGCGCATAGCGGACCCGTTTGCGGAAATCCGGATTCTTGAGCTTCATCAGGATGTCGAGCTCGGTCATCGCGGCACCGAAGTTTCTTGAAACGCGATCCACCTTCACCGATCCGAGGGCGGCGATGAGGTGCATTTCCGAGCCTTCATATTCGGCGGCTTCGGCGACCTTGCGATACCATGCCCGTGAGGTGGGAAGCGCGCCCTTGCGGAATGCCAGGTCGGCATAGGCGATCTTGAGCCGCGCGTCTTGTTCGAGGCTGAAGGTCCCCTCGGCCTGGCGCGACCAGATCGTGAATTCCTTGATCAGGTTCTCGGCGTCCTGGTCGCGGCTTTCGTCGATGTTGCGCTGAAGCAGCCAGAATCCGTATTCCACCGAAAGCGAACGCAGCACGGGGATGAGTTGATCCTTGTGGGCGAGATAGAGCTGCCATGCGGACTCCGTGTTTCCTAACACAAACTCGGAATTCGATTTGTAGATCGGCCAGGCGGGATTGGTCTCATCAACGGGAATCTCAACAGCACCGAGAGCGGCGGCGGTTTTACCGGCCAACTGGCGGAGGCGGCCGTTGATCTGGACAACGGACGGTTCCGTGCGGACCGCCATCGCCTTCACCGCTCCGCTCTTGAGCCCGATGCGCGCCACCGTCATGGCGGCGGATGAGGCACCGGCTTCATTCGCGGCTTCGGCGAATTTGAGCAGCGCATCGACACCCGCATAAAGGCGTTCGTCATCGGTGGAACCCGCCGCCTTCCACAGGCCGGCGGCATAGGGTTCGATGGCACCCCATTGCTTTTGTTCCCGGAACTCCTTCGCCAAACGCACCACCAACGACTCGTAGCCAGCACGAGCCGGATAGGCGGCAAGCGGCGCATTCTCGCGGAATAGGGACAACACGAGATTGCGCGACCCCGGAGACCATTCTGGCATGGAGGCAA
The DNA here is from genome assembly GCA_020047775.1 of Akkermansia sp. GTDB lineage: Bacteria > Verrucomicrobiota > Verrucomicrobiia > Verrucomicrobiales > Akkermansiaceae > Luteolibacter. The sequence continues at coordinate 14,203 of JAIFNK010000003.1, forward strand.
CCGCTTGCAGTCCCGTCACCGTCACCACCCTGGCGGGCGTCTTGGAAACACGTCCCATCACCGCTTGAAATGCGGCCTCCACCTGGGCGGGAGCGGAGTTCGGCGGCAGGGCAAGCAGCTCGCGGCTGATGTCGCCCCCGGCATCTCCAGTTAGAGGTCCGAAGTGCTGGACGTCCACCGCCACGGCGCGGTAGTCGGCACCGAGTTTGGCATAGGCGGGCGAACCGCGCAGCGATTCGAACAACTCGCGGGCTGCCGGCGTGCGCGGGTCCACACTGTGCAACCACATGCCAAAAATGGTTTCGGAAATCTGCCCGGCCTGGGCC
>JAIFNK010000057.1 GCA_020047775.1 Akkermansia sp.
TCGGCATGATCACCGGCGACGCCACCGTCAACCACGACGCCCCGGTCATCTGCTGCACCGCGGAAATCCTCGCCAACATCGCCCTCCGCGACGGCGCGCACGCCCCGGTGGACGACGTGATCATGGACGAGTTCCATTACTACTCGGACCACTCGCGCGGCGCCGCCTGGCAAATCCCGCTTCTCACATTGCCGCGCGCCCGCTTTCATCTCTCCTGCTAGTGTGCTAGTCTCTCCCCATGTCCACTGTCCTGCCACAAGCATCGACCCTCAAACCGGATCTCATCCACCGCATCGAGTCGATGTCTGAGGAGGATCTGCGATTGGTGCATGAAGTCCTCCTCCATGCGGAAAAGGATCGGCTTTGGCGGGAAATCTCAGCCGACACCGAAAACGAGCGACTCAGCGGAAAATGGGAAAGGCTGCCGGAAATCATCACTGAGGTCCGAAGCCAACTGCGCCGGGCATGATCATCTGTCTGGACACCAACGTCCTCCTCCAGGCGCGCGCCAGAGGTCATGCCTATTTCCCGATTCTCGACGCATGGGTCGCAGGTAAATTCACCTTGGCCGTCTCCACCGGGATTCTTCTGGAATACGAAGAAGTCATCGCACGAATGAGCGGTCGCGAACATTGGCATAAGTTCGCACGGTTGATGGACTATGTGGAACTCACCACCCGAGCGCTCCTGCGGGTCACTCCCCACCACCATTTTCAAGTCGTCAACCACGACCCCGACGACAACATATTCACCGATTGCGCGATCACCGCAGGCGCGGATTACAACGTCACAGAGGACCGCCATTTCGCCCCACTCGCCACCGCCGGCTATCATCCCCAGCCCATCACCCCGGCGGAGTTCATTGCCAAGCATTTGTAACGGGCCTTCTGCTCCTTCGATATTCTATCTCTTTTCTGCTGATCACTGATGACTGCTCACTTGGCACTTCTCTCTCATCCTCCGCCACGGCGTCGGCTTCACCGTGCAGGACAAATTCAGAATTTTGGTGAAGCCGAGAGCAATGACCCCCATCTACGAAAAGCTCCACGTCCGCTCCAGGACGGAGGCAGTGCTCAAGTATCTCGGGTGAAATGCGGGATTGCCGTAACTCGGGAAAAATCCTAACCTCCCGGCGCAGTTGCCAAAATGTATTCGGCGATCACCCGGAGCTTGTCCGGCCCGAGGTGGGAAAATGGCGGCATCGGTGGGAAATCCGGGCGCTTTTTCCCAGGTGCCATCGCCCAGGTGACGATGCCGTCGGGGTTTCCCGCGTAGATCGCGGCAATTTCACGCAGTGGAGGTCCGACTAGTTTGCTGTCCGGTGCGTGGCAGGCCGCGCAGGTGGCGAAGAGTTGTTCGGGCGTTTCCTCGGCTTCATCCGAAGGCGGGTTTGCCTCGTTCCACGCAGTTAGCGCGTTCTGATAGTCCGCCGTGCGTTCGCGGACCTGCTGTTGGTGGGTGGCGAGCGACGCTTCCCGATAGGCGTGCCGCCCGCTGCCCATGCCGAGCACGACGACGGAAAAGAACACGCACAGTCTGATATAGCCATATCCCAGGTTTTCGTCCGGTCCTTTCGCCTTTTTCAAAAGCACGATGAACAGCACCAAACCGAGAGCGGCGGATGGCAGGATGATTTTGTAGAGCAGTGGCGTGACTCCCACGGCTGGCAGGGTGAAGAGCAGCAGCGGTCCGGCGATGAATTGCAGCCCGGTGGCCAGGGCCGCAATCTGATAGAAAATCCGTCGCAGTTCCTCGCGGGACATTCCGTTGTCGAGATGATCGACAACAACCCGCCTCCAGAACCATCCGGCACCCGCGAGTCCTGTTAGCGCGACGGAGGCGAGCAGGAAATGGAAATAGCGGGGAAATACGTTGCCGACTTTTAGGGAGGAGAAAAAGCCCTTCACCTTTTCCCATTCGCTGGGGAAGAGCATGAGGTTCACGTTTGCGAGAAACACGAAGGGGATGGCGAGAAACAGCAATGTGGATGTGATCACGAGTCCCCAGTGAAACCTCTTCGCGATTCCGGTTTCCCAGCGATGCCAGGTGTATTTGTGCAGGTAGGCCAGCAGGAACGCGGCGATGATGAGCGGAATAATCAACAGCCAGGCATGCCCCGTGAGCGCGTTCGCCCCATACCACTGCACCGTATAAACAAGGTTGATGCAGAGCAGCGGTCCGATGCCCATGACGACGGCCAGGCTCTTGTTGACGGTGACGGTCTTCGCGATTTCCAGGGCGAGCGCATCGTATTTTTTGTTTTTGAAGCCGAGGAACTCGAAGATGGCGACGAGCAGCGAACCGCCAACCGTTAGATTCACGAACAGGATGTGAATCAGGAAGAAAACGACGAGCAGCGTCTTCAGCAGGCCCTCCGGCAATGGTAGCGGCAGCGTGAGATCGCGTGGAACCGGTGTGTTGGCGAGAAACAACAATGAAGTCATGGTTTGGAGGATGCTGAGGTGGTATCGGAAAGGCGGATGCCGGTTGCCTGCGCGCCGGAGAGCGGCTCGCGGGTCTTGCGGAGATCGAGGATGTAGGAGACGAGCGCTTCCTTTTCCGCCCGGTTGCCGGGGAACGGCGGCATGAAGGTGCTGGTCTTGTGCATGGTGCCGAGGAAGGAAACCATACCTCCGGCGTTCCACTCGCCGGGGCCATACATGCGGGTGAACTTGTCCAGCACGCTGTTGATTCCAGTGGTGCTGTGGCAGCGCGAACAGGAAATCATAAAAACATCCTTGCCCGCCTCAATGTGGTTTTCAGGAGTGACGGTGTGATGTTTTACATAAGTCGCATGGGTGAGCATGCCCTCACTTTGGAGAAAGCGGACTTCGTCCTTTCTCACGCCGTTGGAATACAGGTATTCCGCGATCACCCACGGCTTGCGCATGAACTCGCGGGCCCGCTCGAAATGCCCTAACAGCCAGATGCCCATGAAGGTCGGGATCAGCAGCGCCCATCGCGGAATCAGTCGCGGCACCGTCAGGCCGCCGATGGCGATAAGCAGGAACGCACCCACCGTCCAGCCCAGCAGCATCGCAAACTTGTCCTTCCATTGGACGAATGCCATGGAAAGAAGGGCCACGGACTGGTTCGCCCGCATCGCCTCGGGAATTCGGAACCAATACCAGATGCCGAAAAAGGTCAGCGCTATCATCGAGAAAAGCACCACATGGGACAGTCGCTCGACCATCCAAGCTCTCGCGGCGGCGTCCTTTTTCGTGAAGAAATACGTGCAGAACCAAAGGAAAACCGCGCCCGTCATGAACGCGAAGGCCGTGCGGAAACCAAGCTGCGGCAGATAGAGAGGCGCGGTCATTGCATCGAGAAACGCCCGGCTCTGGCTCCAGTCGCCGGTGTTCATCATGAATCCTAACACCGCTACAATCAGCGCCATGGTGAGCCAGGACATGATACTTAGGGCGAGGCCGATCTTGATGTGCTTGCGCTTCTTCTCAGGCGTGTCCGCTTTTTTCCAACTGAGAAACCACCACATGATGAGCACGACCTCGGAGATGAAAACCAGCCACTCCGCGAACCAACCGAGGAAAAAGATCCGCAACAAACTGCCGATCCCGAACGGCGCGAACAACGAGGTGGATAGCCAGATCCCCACCCCGGTTAGAGCCCCCACCGTGGTGGTGACGATGAAAACCACAAAGGTGATGCGGTGCGCGAGACGGTCGATGTCCGGACGATTGTGTTTGTGCGCCCACCATTCCATGAAAGTCAGCAAGGGATAGGCTCCGACAGCCAGCGGATGGTTAATGAGCACATGCAGACATGCGATCAGGCCGATGATCAGGCGACCGCCGGCGATGTGATCGAGGTAGTAGGGAGGAAAATCCATGCGCCGCTTGTAGGCACGTTTTCCGATGTGAAAATGTGGTGAATTGTCGCAGTGGCGGGTATTCCTTTGGCTGCATTCCACCTGCGACAAAAAACCGCACGCCTTTCCCAGTTTCCGGTGGGACGATAGGGGCCGGGCCGCATAGTCTCCGTGCATCGCCGCCGCCATTCCACTCCCCGCCACGTCCCTGATGCTCCGCTGGATCCTGCGCCTGCGGTGGGTAGCTGCTTTCGGCCAATTGTTTGCGATGCTGGCGGCGGCCTTCGTTTTTCATCTGGAACTGCCATGGATTCCGATGATTTCCGGATTGATGCTCACGGTGTTTTCCAACCATCTGCTTCAGGACTGCATGGATGGGAGCAGCGGGAAATGCAGACCGTTGATCAACACGTTGATCTTCGGTGACTCGCTGATTCTGACCACGATGCTCTACTTCTCTGGCGGGGTTCATAATCCGTTCACCGGCTTCTACCTTCTTCTCATCGCGCTGGCGGCCATGACCTTGTCCGGTCGCTCGCTGTGCGTTCTGCTGGTGCTTGTCGCCGTGGAAGTGCTCGTGCTTTCCATCTGGCACCTGCCGTTCTCCGGCCCTGCCGGGGTGGTGGGCGGCAGAACACTCACCTATCCGGTTTTTCTAGCAGGATGGGGTGTATCGTTGCTACTCATCGCCATCTGCATCGCGTTTTTCGTCCACCGGATGAACCGCCAGCTCCGCGAACGCGAAAAGGAACTCGCCGAAGCGGAACGGCAAATCACAGAAGCGAACCGTTTCCAGTCGCTCGCCACCCTCGCCGCCGGAGTCGCCCACGAACTTGGGTCGCCGCTCGGCACCATCGCCATCGCCAGCAAGGAACTGGAACGCTCGCTCCGGCGTGATGGAGCGTCTGCGGGCTGGCAGGAAGATGCCCGCTTGATCCGCAGCGAGGTGGAACGATGCCGCCAGATTCTGGACCGCCTCGACCGCCGCTCGACACGCGGGACAGGAGAGTCCCCGCAAGCCTGCACTGCGGCATCGCTGTGCGCCCGGTTGGAAAAACATCTGTCGTCAGAAATGTTGGAGCGTGTGAAAACCGACGACCGCACGCAGAATTTCCCGCTCCTTCTTTCCACTGGAGCGGTGCTTCAATCGCTCGTCGTGCTCATCGAAAACGCCTGCGAGGCCGATCCATCCGGCAGGCCGGTGACACTGGATATTCGGATCCATGGACAGGACGAAATTGTGTTCCGCGTGTTGGATCAGGGTCCGGGAATTCCCGACCATTTGCGGCGGCGGATCGGCGAACCGTTTTTCACCACGAAAAAAGATACATCAGGCATGGGACTTGGGATTTTCCTCATCCAGACACTCACCGCGCACTTGGGTGGTTCATGCACCCTGCTGCCGACTGTGAACGGCGGCACCTGCGCCACCCTGACCCTGCCCGTGAAACCCAAGGATTCCCCCGAATGAACACACCGCAGTTTCAACGCATCCTCGTCGTCGATGACGATGCCATTTACCGCGAACGCCTCGCCCGTTCGTTTCGCGAGAACGGCTATGAAACCGCCACTGCGGAAGACGCGGATGGCGGTGTCCGCACCGCCCGGGAGTTCTCGCCGCAAGCCGCCGTGCTAGACCTCCGCATGCCCGGCGACGGCTTGGAGTGCCTGAAACGACTGATCGACGAACATCCCGGCATCCGGGCGGTCATTCTAACGGGCTATGGCAGCATCGCCACCGCCATTGAGGCCGTCAGGGCAGGAGCCATCGACTATCTCACCAAACCGGCGGACGCGGATCAGATCCTCGCCGTTCTATCAGGACAGCGCCACGCTCCGGCAGACGAGTCCTATCAGGCTCCGTCGCTGGACCGTCTCGAATGGGAACACATCCAGCGCGTCCTGCATGACCACGGCGGCAACATCAGCCGCGCCGCGGAAGCGCTGGGGCTGCACCGCCGCTCGCTACAAAGGAAACTCCAGAAATATCCGCCGAACCAGTAGATGCAGTTCACGATACCGGAGGATACTTCTGTAGTTTCCGCTGCAAAGTCCGCCGCTCGATCCCGAGCTTGCGCGCGGTGGAGCTGATGTTTCCACCGTGGTCCCGCAGGACGCGCTGCATGTGCTCCCACTCGACGCGTTCCAGCGACGGCACGGGAGTTTCGGATTCCACCGGAACACCCACCGCAGGCCCGGAAAACAAGGCGGCCTCGATCTGCCCGGTATCCGCGGGCTTCGACAAATAATCCACCGCGCCGAGACGCATCGCATCGACCGCAGTGGTGATGCTACCATATCCGGTTAGAATCAGGATTCTGATTTCCGGCAGGTGATCCCGCAGCGTCCGCGCCACTTCCAGCCCGCTTTCCCCGTCCAACCGCAGATCGATGACCGCAAATTCCGGTGAAAATCCACGAAGCAACCTTGTCACCTCCTCCAGTCCGGTCGCCGTGACCACCTCATGCCCGCGCCGCCGCAGCGAGGCGGCGAGACGGTCGAGAAAAACCATGTCGTCATCGACTGCCAAAATGCGGCGCGGCGGATGCGTGTTCATGATGCGTGTTCCACCAACGGCAGTTGGATTTCCACGACCGTCTCCCCGTGCGGACCGGCGTCCACCCGCAACTCGCCGCCACGCTCGACGACGAACGCCTTCACCAGATAGAGCCCCAGTCCCAGGCCGCCGGCTTTCGCCTTGGTCGTGACAAGCGGTTCGCCGATGCGGTCCTCGAATCCGGGCGGAAATCCCGGACCTTCATCACTCACCCGGAAAACACAGCGCGACTGACGGATTTCCGCATCCAGAGTCACCGGAGTCCCCGCCGGCGCCGCTTCCGCAGCGTTTTTGATCAAAATCGACAGACATTGGAACAGCCGGCTTTGCGGAAACAACGGCCTAACCGGCGACGACCGCACCCGTACCTCCAGCCTCTCGCGGACCGGATCGGAAACATAGCCGGACAGCAAATCCGCCAGATTGTTCCAGTCCAGCGGCTTGCTGTCCTCCTCCGGCGTCTGGCTTGTCCGACCCAGTTTCTCGATGATCACCCGGCAGCGCTCGACCTCCTGGCGGATCAAGCGCGCGTCCGCCGCACAACTCGAATTCCCGCACGTCTCTCCGACCATCGTTTCCAGATCCTGGCTGACGATGGCGATGGTCCCAAGTGGCGTGGCCAATTCGTGCGCGATGCCGGCGGCCAGTGTCGCCACCTCCATCGTGCGCCGCGCGTTCTCGCCGTCCACCCGCGCCAGCTCGAACATCTGCCGGGACTCCCGCAGCCCGGCGGTGAGACGCCCCACGAAATACGCGACTCCGCAGCCCGTCAGCACCATGGCCACCACCATGCCCTGCAGGTGGGCGGTCATGTCGCTGCAACAGGTCGCACCAGATTCACTTTCAAGAACATGTTGCGAGTGAAACAAGGCCCAGAAGCCCGCCGTGCAAAGCGCGACCGCACCCCACGCCCCCCACGCCGGAAGCAGGATCACCGCCATGGTGATGTGGAGCAGATAGAACATCGTGAACGGGTTGTGCGCGCCTCCCGTGAAATATAGCATGACGGTTAGAATCACGATGTCACCGCCGAGAACCAAGGGCTTCACCCAGGGTCCGTCGCGCCCCGCACGCCAGTAGTAACCCAACAGGCCATTACTCAGGGCAGTAAATCCGATGCAAGCCGCCAGAATCGCCACTGGCAGCCGGATTCCAAAAAACAAAGCCACCACCAGACAAATCAGAACCTGACCGAGCACGGCCATCCAGCGCAGGCGGATCAGCCAATGCATTCCCAGCAATTTCTCCGCAGTTCCGTCCTTGCTTGTCATCATGAGGCGGCACATTCAGGCACGTCCGGCGGTTCTTTCCGAGTGGTATTTCATCGCTCGCCCCACCCTGCTGCAATTTGACGCATTCCCGGATCAGGAAGTGCCACCTACTTTCCGCGCTTCAATGAGGGCAGCCCTGTATTCCGCACAGCCATCCATCCCGGATCATTCTCCGCGGATGCGTGGCGGAGTGGGCACGTCGCGGCTGCGCTTTCTACTCGTGGCATGTGTGTTGGCGGCCACAAGGCTGGAAGCATCCTTCACGCACTTTGAGGCACGCCACTGTCATCCCATCGCGCACACACCGGATGGAAAACTACTGCTCGCCGTGAATGCACCGGAGGGCCGTCTGTCGGTTTTTTCCACCGCTCCCGGAATGGATTTGCCAAAGCTCATCGCGGAAATCCCAGTGGGCGTGGAACCCGTAAGCGTCCGCGTTCGATCAAATCAGGAAGCCTGGGTCGTAAACGAGGTTTCCGATAGTGTGAGCATCGTGGATCTCACTCAGAAAAATGTGGCGGCCACGCTGGTTGTCGGGGATGAACCGGCGGACGTGGTGTTTTCCAATGGAAAGGCCTTCGTCACCTGCGCGCGGGAAAACCGGATCGCGGTGATCGATGTGACCTCTCGCTCCGTGGTCTCGTCCATCCCTCTTCAAGGAAATTTCCCACGGGCACTTGCGCTCTCGCCAGATGGCACACGGCTCTACGCCGCGTTTTTGCACTCGGGAAACAACACCACCACCCTTCACTTCCGCAATGCGCCGACCCCTCCAGCGCCGGGCGACATCTCGCTACCAGCCCCACCTCAAGTCGCGCTTATTGTCCCGGATACCGATCCGCGCATCACCTACAATGTCATCGATCACGACATCGCGGAAATCGACACCACCACACTCACGGTGGTCGGCTATAAGGAAAACATCGGCACCAACATCCACGCACTCGATTGCGCCCCGAACGGCAGGATCTGGGCCGGAGCCACCGAAGCGAGAAACCTGATCCGCTTCGAGCCGAACCTGAATGGTATGTTTCAGGAGAGCCGCGTCGCCCGCATCACCGCCACCGCGACCACGCTTCAGGATCTCAACCCGCAGGCGACGGGCAAGGTCGTGCCGGAGGAAATCAAAAATCTCGCTCTCACCCAACCGATGGCGGTTCTGGCAGATACTGATGGCGCATGGATCGCCGCATTCGGCAGCGACCGCATCGCCCGCATCAACAACTCGGGCGGGATGCTCCTCCGCATCGACCTTCGCGCTACCTATCCGGAAACCGTGCGCGGCCCGCGTGGACTCGCCGTCCATCCTGTGAGTGGCCGGCTCGCGGTTTTCAACAAACTCTCCAACACCATCTCAATCGTCCAGCCTGCCACCGCCAGTGTGATCGGAGAAGTTCCCGTGGCCAGCCATAATCCCATCCCGGCGGATCAACTCGCCGGGCGCGGATTCTTCAATGACTCCCGGAGATCCGGAAACGGCACCGTTTCCTGCGCCTCCTGCCACTTCGATGCGGACATCGACGGCGTGGCCTGGGATCTTGGCGATCCCGGCGGCAACATGCTGACGGTCACCGGCTATGGAATCGCCATCGGCGAACCTTGGGCCGTGGACCGCATCCTTCATCCGATGAAAGGTCCGATGGTGACCCAGCCGCTGCGAGGCATCGCCGGAGCAGGCCCTTTCCACTGGCGCGGTGACAAGGCCACCATCCAGGAGTTCAACACCAGCTTCTCCAACTTGCAGGGAGGACAGCCACTCCCGGCTGCGGAAATGGACATGGTGACCGCCTACATCGAGTCCCTGCGCAATCATCCGAACCCTAACCGCCTGCCGGACAATTCCCTCCCCCCCACCCTCGCCGGCGGAAATCCCACCCAAGGCAAATTCCGTTTCGAACAAGCGAATGTATGCACCAAGTGCCATGCGGGCGAACGGGGCACCAATCACATCCTTGATGATTTTAATTCCGTCCTAACACGCCAACCGGTGAAAACCTCCACCTTGGAGCATGTTTATAAAAAGACTCATTTCACACCTGCCCAGGCCACCTCGCTGAACGGATACGGTTTCACCCATGATGGCACCGGGCGTGACATTCCAAGAGGCCATGAATACGACATGGATCGCTTCCATCTCTTTCCTAACGCGGAGGCGGATGTGATGTCCTACATCCTTTGCACCGACACCGGCACCAAACCCGCCGTGGGACAAAGTGCGCATCAACCCTCACCGACTCTCGAATCCCAAGCCGGGGCCGGAGCCTGCGACCTCATCGCAACCGCCATGGTGAACGGGGAACGGCGCACCTATCTCTATCAACCGGGCTCCGGCACTTATCTTCCGGACAGCACCGACGAAGTGGCGCTCACTCCCGCCCAGCTCGCCACACTCGCCTCTTCATTGCAGTTCACAGCCGTCCCTCCGGGAAATGGAGCCGTTCTTTCCATTGACCGGAATGGAGACGGCACGCGGAACCGCGATGAGCCGCCGCCTGGCCTCATGATCGACGCGTTTCTCCAGCCCCGCCCCCAACCTGAGAAAGCCGACTGGTACATTGAGGCTTCGGAGGACCTCCGGACTTGGAATCCCGAAACCTCGGAATCTCCCGTCGGAACTTCCCGCTTTTTCCGTCTTCACCGCACTTGGTGAGGCATCAATCTCCCTAACTAACACAACACCATGAAACATATGACAAAACACATGATCGCCGCCTTCGCGGCCCTAACCACCATTTCGGCAACCCAGGCTGCGGTGACCCTCGGCGGGCCACCGGCTGGCAGCGCCTTCTACATATGGGAAGGCACGGTTACGGTGACCAACAGCTCGTTCGCATCCACCACCACAACGATCAATCCGGGCGCATGGAGCTATGACAACACCGACACCGCTGCAGCACAGGGCTGGGGGCATACCTCGTCATGGTTTCTCATCGATATTCAGCAAGCAGCGTATTTCACCCTCTCCATGACCGCCACCACTGCCAATCCCGCTCAACAAGCGGCTGCCCGCCCCGGCTTCGTGCTCTTCGCGGGCAGCGCGAATGATGACAATGCAGATAATGTTCACCAATACAGCAACGATGGCACGGACATGGCTCTAAATGACATTTGGGATTCTGGCACGAAGCTCACCTATGTCACCCATGGGGTCAACAACGCGGGCAACAGCCTTTCGCAGGGAGTCCTCCTGAACCCAGGTCTTTACACGATGATCTTGGGTAACTCCGCAAGCGCTAGCCTGACACCGGGAACCCCGCAATACTCGGTCACGTTCGCAGTTCCCGAGCCTTCCGCCGCCCTGCTCTCGGTGCTCGGCGGACTGCTTGTGTTCAAGCGCCGCCGCCGATAAGCCTCCCCCGGTCCGCCAGCTGCGGAAGCCCTCTTCGCGGGGGCTTCCGCTTCCCCATTCGCCGCCATGCTCTCCCGCCTTCTACTACTGCTCGCTGCCACCATATCGTGCGCCATGGGCTACACCCATTTGGAGCCGCGGCAGCAGCACCCCATCTCCCTCACTCCGGACGGGAAAAACCTGCTAGCCCTGCACTCCACGGCGCACATTTTGTCTGTGTTCGATATCGGCACACCGGCCCGTTCGGTTCCACTGCTCATCGCCGAGATTCCCGTCTCCACCGCGCCCGTCTCGGTGAAAGCGCGTACCAACGACGAGGCATGGGTAGTCAACGAAGGCTCGGATTCGGTTTCCATCGTTTCCCTCAGCCAAGGCATCGTCATCGATACCCTGCGCGTCGCGGACGAACCCGCCGACGTGTGTTTCGCCAACGGCAAAGCCTTTGTTTCCTGCTCGCAGAAACGCGTCGTCTCCGTCTTCGATGCCACCACCCGCGCGCCGCTCGGACAAATCTCAATCAACGGCGTGGCCCCGCGCGCCTTGGTGGCCAGTGCGGACGGCACCAAGCTGTATGTCGCCTGCCTTTACTCGGGGAACCGCAGCACCGTTCTTCACCCCGATAACGCCCCACCCCAGCCAGCTCCCACTAACAATTCGTTGCCCGCCGCTCCTCAGGTCGGTCTCATCGTTTCCGCCAATGACAACCGGGTCACATGGAACGTGCTCGATCACGACATCGCGGAAATCAACACCGCCACTCAAGCCGTCGAACGCTGGATCAGCGACGTGGGAACCAACCTCTTCGATCTCGCCCTGCACCCGGACGGCTCGCTCTGGTGCGCCAACTCGGACTCGCTCAACCTCACCCGCTTCGAACCCGCGCTCAATGGCGAGTTCGCACGCCACCGCCTCAGCCGGATCGCCCTTCCCGCCGCCACCATCACCCACCGCGACCTGAATCCCGGCATCACCCGCGCCACCACTCCGACTCCGGCCAGCATCGCCCTCGCACTGGCCGCACCGAGCACCATCGCCTTCCGCAGCGACGGCCAGCGCGCATGGATCGCCGCCTTCCAGTCCGATCTCATCGCGGAAATCGATTCTTCCAGCGGGTCTGTTCTTCGCCGCATCGACGTGCGCCCGCCCGCCGCGGGCAGCGACGCCATGCGCGGCCCGCGCGGCCTCGCTCTAACTGTGGACCGTCTGTACGTGCTGAACAAGATTTCCGACACGCTCACCACCATCCATCCCACGGACGGATCCGTTCTGTCAGAAATCCCGTTAGGCTCCATCAACCCGATGCCCGCCAACATCCGTGCGGGCCGAGGCGTGCTCTACGATGCCCGGCTCTCGGGCAACGGCACCCTTTCCTGTGCCACCTGCCACGTCGATGCCGATCGCGACGGCCTGGCCTGGGACCTCGGCGATCCCGGTGGAAACATGGTCTCCATTCCCTCCGCCACCCTATCGATCCACGACCCCACGGTTTACAATCAGCAGTTGCATCCCATGAAAGGGCCGCTCACCACCCAGACCCTCCGAGGTCTCGCCACCAATGACGCGAACCCCATCGATCCCACCGACGGCTCCACCCGTCCTCCCGCCGCCATCGTCACCAAATTCCATTGGCGTGGCGACAAGCCCAACATCCAATCCTTCAACTCCACCTTCCCCAATCTCATGGCCGGAGTCCCGCAACCATCCAGCGCGATGGATCGCCTCGCGGAGTATCTCCTATCCATCGCCCACCCGCCCAATCCCAATCTCAATCTGGACCGCTCGCTCAAAACCACCATGCCGGAAGGCAATGCCGCCACCGGCAGAACCATCTTCGAAAGCCACGGGCAAAGCCACTGTGCCGTCTGCCACAGTCTCCCCGGGGGAACCAACCAGAACATCGATCTGCCGGAACTGGTGACCAAATACCAACCGCTCAAAAACCCCTCGCTGCGGACGGTCTATCAGCGTGCAGGCATCTTCAATTCCACCGCCGGCGCTTCATCCCTATCCGGCTTCGGCCTCAACTCGGACGGCAGCGGCCATACCATGCCCATCGTCCACCCGTATTCCCTCTCACTCATCAACCGCCCACCGCTCACCGCCGCCAAAGTCACCGCCTTGGCAAATCTCACCGCCTTCATCCTCTCCTTCGACACCGGCACCGCTCCCGCCGCCTGCCGTGACATGACACTCAATGATTCGAACAAGACCGACATGTCCCTGCTCCCGCAACTCGCCACCCTCGAATCCCGCGCCGCCGCTGGCGACAACGGCCTCGTCGCCTGGGGCCGCGTGGCAGGCATCCCGAGGCGCTACCAATGGAATCCCGCCACATCACTCTATCTCGCAGAGGACCAAACCACCACCTTCACCCGCAGCGCCTTGCTCGCCCTTCTGACCGGTGGCGACGCGCTTACCTTCGCGGGTGTCCTGCCCAGCGAAACCGCATGGCGCAGCACCGACCGTAACTCCAACGGCACCGCCGACGTGTCGGAAATCCCACCCACCATCACCATCGAGCGCGATGGTTCCGCGCTCTATCTCCGCTGGCCGGTGAGCGATTGGTATCCTGAGTGCTCAACGAATCTTTCGCCCCCGTGGCAGCCACCTTCTGGAAATCCCGAAGCTGTCGGCAACTGGTGGAAATTGGCACTTCCCATTGAAACCCAACCCCAACAATTTTACCGCCTCCGCCGCAACCGGTGAGCCCCTCCCGTATGCCACGCATCCCGTCATCCCACAAGCGCCCCGGCTTCACGCTGGTCGAGCTGCTCGTGGTCATCACCATCATCGCGACACTGAGCACCTTCGCCCTCGTGGCTGCCAGAAATATGCGGGATCAATCACGCTCGGCGGCATGCGCCTCCAACTTGCGTCAGATCGGCTTGGCCATGCAAATGCATGCGGACGATCATCAAGGGACATATCCAGACACCACACACTCCGCCTCAGCCCAGAGCGCATGGATCTACCAACTCGAACAATATCTCGGGAAATTCGACGAGATCCGGATCTGCCCCGCCGATCCCAAGGCGAAACAACGATTGGAAAACAAAGCCTCCAGTTACATTCTCAACAGTCTGGTCTTCATGCCTCCGCTGGATGCCTTCGGCGAGCCGGATGGCCCCGCCCGCAACAAGCCGGCACTGCTTCCAAATCCATCAGCCACGATTCTGGTTTTTATCGCATCCGATCGCGCCGGACT
>JAIFNK010000229.1 GCA_020047775.1 Akkermansia sp.
GTTTCGGAAATTGCTTTTGGCAAAGGGTCTAGTCGGCAAGTCCAAATGCAGCGGATCCTTCGGGCCGGCTGAAGCCAGCGCTCCTCGGGCCTCAATAAACCCCCATCGCCCCCAGACAATCCAATGCGACGGGGATCCGAAGCTTCGCATCCAGAGCGATCAACGCGTTGGGAATCTTGAATGTAGAGGCCGGGGAAAACGGCGTCTCCGCCCGTTTCGGGTTCCAGACATGCAGGACTCCTTTCGTCTCATCCAGCACCACCATTGTGCCCGTTAGTTTCCGGCTTTCGAAAAACCTCCCCCAGCCAGTCTCTTGCTTGGTCTCAACCGCGCTGACCGCACCCGCGATCAGAAGGGCTGATAGAAATGGAATTGCGCGTTTCATAATCCGGAAAAATCCGGCGGATCCGCAAGCGCCATTGCCTCAATTCCGGTTGAAGCTCATCAGGAACCGCAGCACATACCAGAACAACAGCGCCACGCTCGCGAAGAGTGATAGGGACGCCGCGACGTGCTGGCCCGGCTGATAGCGGTGAAGCAGGTTGCTCGTGTTGTAAAGAATCGCCGCCGAGGAAGCTGAACTCATGGTGAGCGCAGTCATGCCAGATCTCTATCATTGCCACAATCCCAAAAATCCAGTCCGTCGGAACCCGCCCGACCTTTGCTTTGCAGCGGCCTGTTTTCCGGCTAAATTCCCCACATGGAAATCCCCGACCGGTTGGAGCTTGAGTTGCGCGACGGCACGCCCGTCATCGCCCGGCCGTTGATTCCGGAAGACCGCACGGAGTTGGCGGAGGCTTACCGGCGCTTGTCGCCGGAGGCCCGTTACAACCGGTTCTGGACACACACCGGCGAAGTCGTCGGCGACAAAATGCTCGACCGGGTGCTCCAGCAGAATCCGGAAACCCATGTGACGTGGACCGTGCTCGATCCCACCCGTGAATTCAGCCCGCTCGGTGGCGCGAGCTGGTGGCGTGACATGGATCATCCGGCCGAAGCGGAAATTTCCCTCATCGTGCTCGACGCCGACCAAGGGCGCGGGATCGGCACCTTGTTGCTCGCGCTCATGTGGCTCACCGCCTTCCGCGCCGGGGCGGAATCCATCGTCGGCTACGTGCTCGCGGAGAACCGGCAGGCCGCTGGTTGGATGCGCGACTGCGGCGGCAAGGGCGAGTGGGACGGCTACAAGCTCATCTATCGCTGGAACGTCCACGACCTCGACGCCCTGCCCGAAACCCGCGCCGCCGCAGAACTCGCGGCATGGCTGGCCAAGCTGGCACCGAAAATTCTCGGATGAAATCCGCGTCGGGAACGGCTATTTTCCGACCGGATCAGGATGTCTGAATATACTGCCGCGCATCAGGATTTGTGGAATATGGAGTGGGGATCTCATTGCGCTTTCTTTTTCCCGCGTGGGGAGGATTTTCCGGGTTTGGTGGGATCCATGCGATCGTAGTCCGCCTGGGTGGGGCTGCCGCCGAATTGTTCCCAATAACGGACGGCGAAGGGATTGAGTTTAGGGCCGACGACCTTTTCGTTGACCATCAGCGGCAGGCACTCGTCCCACCATTTGTCGAAGGCCGCGCTCAATTCCTTGACCACTCCGGGATGGGCGGCGGAGACGTCGTTTTTCTGGCCGTAGTCTTCGGATAGATCAAACAACTGCCAGGCCGGCTCAATTCCGCCGTTTTCGCTAACCAATGCCCAGCGGGTGTTGCGGACGGCGGTCATTGTGAACTTCGACTCGTTCGGGTCGGCGTTCTTGGGCCAGCGTCCCTGGTGGGTGACGAGATGGCGGTCAGGCCACTTCGCTCCGGGGTTTTCCAGCAGTGGCACGAGACTGCGGCCTTCGATTTGTTTTTTGGCGGCCTCAGGCAAGGTGAGTCCGGTGACTTGGGCGAGGGTCGGGAAAATATCGATGTGCGCGGCGAGGGCTTTGGTTTCGCCGGGTTTCCAAGTTCCCGGCCAGCGCCAGAACGACGAGGCACGGGTGCCGCCCAGCCAAGGGCTGCCCTTGTGGCCGCGCATCCCGGCGTTGAACACGGGTGAGCCCGCGGCGCTGCCGTTGTCGTTCATGAAGATGACGATGGTGTCTTGTTCGATGCCCCAATCCTTGAGTTCGGTTAGTAGCTTGCCGATATTTTCGTCGATATTGTGAATCATGCCGAAGAAATGGGCGAGCGGCTTTTGATCGACCTTGCCTTCATAGAGCGCGGCATCCCCGGGTTTGGCGGTGTAAGGGCTGTGGGGAGCGTTGGTGGAAATGTAGGCGAAGAAGGGTTTGCCGGCCTGTTGTTGGGAGCGGATCCAGCCGCTGGCCTGGCGGAAGAAAATGTCGGTGCAATAACCTTCGGTCTTCACGAACTTGCCGTTGTGGAAAATGGCGGGGTTGAAATACTTGTTACCCGGTGCGTCACCGCAGGAGCCGGGATAGGATTGGCCGATACCGCCGGCGCCGTGGATGAACATTTCGGTGAAGCCGCGGGCGGACGGCAGATACTCGGATTCGTCGCCCAGGTGCCACTTGCCGAAGATGCCGGTGGCGTAGCCTGCGTCGCGCAGCGTCTGGGCGAGGGTGATCGAGTTGAGAGAGAGGCGTTCGCGTTCGCAAACGGTGTGGGTGACGCCGTTTTTGAACTCGTGGCGTCCGGTGAAGAGGGCGCTGCGCGTCGGGGCGCAGGTCGGGCTGACGTGGAAGTCTTCGAAACGAACGCTTTCCGAGCGCAGCCGGTCGAGATTGGGTGTTTTTAGAATGGGATTACCGTGGGCGGAGATGTCGCCATAGCCCTGGTCGTCGGTGATGATGAAGAGGATGTTAGGTTGTTTGGCAAAGGCTGGCGGCAGGATGAGGGCAAAGGCGGTGGTGAGAAGGGTGAGGAATTTATTCATGGTTTTTTGGAGGTGTGAGTCCGTCGTCGGGTTGGTTGGAAAAGCGCCATGGGTCGTTGAGGCGGCGCATTCCGGCGAGCAGCAGCGCCTGCATTTCCGCGATTTTGGCGGCGTGTTGGGGGGCGGCGGCGAGGTTGGTGGCTTGCGGATTGTGGTGTTCGGCGATGAGTTCGTGGGGATTTTCCTTGAGGTTGAAGAGCTGGGTTTGGCGGACGCCGGTGGCGGTGGATTCGTATTGGATGAGTTTCCAATCGCCCTGTTTTACCGAGCGCATGCCCGGCTTGCCGCCGCCGCTGTAAACGCCGTAAAGCGTGTCACGGATGGTTTGCTTTTCGCCGGTGAGCACGGGCTTGAAGCTGGTGCCCTCGTTGGTTTCCGGCGGGGCGACGCCGGCAAGGTCGCAGAAGGTGGCGAGCAGGTCGCCGAGGTAATCGAGCACGCGGTCGGCGTGCCAGGCGCTGCCGGATTCGCCGGTGCCGCCGCGTTTGGTGGCGTCGTGGACGACGCTGAACTGCTTGTTCGCGGTTGGGTAGCTGTTGCCTTGTTTGCAGGTGCGCATGGTGGCGTATCCGGCGCGGTTGAAGACGGCACCGATGGTGTTTTTCTCAAGATCGGGCGGGCAGTTCCTCTCACCGGGACCGATCGGAAGGTGCCAGAGGGTGCGGCCGCTCATGATCATGTGCCGCGAGGGCGTGCAGACCGCGCCGGTGAAGGATCCCATGTGGTGGGCGGAATCGAGGATCATGCCGCTGGACGCGAGGCGGTCGATGTTGGGGGAATCGAGGGTGGATTGCGGGTTGTGGAACTTGAAGTCGAAGGGGGCTTGGTC
Source organism: Akkermansia sp. (assembly GCA_020047775.1). Taxonomy (GTDB): domain Bacteria; phylum Verrucomicrobiota; class Verrucomicrobiia; order Verrucomicrobiales; family Akkermansiaceae; genus Luteolibacter. Next base: position 3,719 of record JAIFNK010000229.1, read on the forward strand.
GTCGGCGAGGATGAAGAGGATGTTAGGCCGTTTGGCCCCGGCGGCGTGCGATGGGGCGGTGAGCAAGAGGGCGGCGGTGAGCGCGTGGAGGAGGGTTTTCATGGAATCGGGATGGATGGGGATTCGGAGGATTATTTGGAGTTTCCAATCATCGGCCAGCTGACGGATTTTTCTTCGGGTTGTGTCGCGCCGGGCGTGCTACGGCCATCTTTCACGTAGCGTTTCATGAGTGTGGCCATTTTTTCGACAACTTCGAGGTTCTCTGTGGCGACGTCCTTGGTTTCGCCGGGGTCGGATTCGAGCTGATAGAGTTCGCGTATCCCGTTCTTGAGGAAAACGAGTTTCCACGGGCCTTGGCGGATGGCGAGGTCGCCCTTGAAGGATTGGTGGACGGTCGCCTGGCGCAAGGGGGCCTTGGCGGTGCCGGTCAGGGCGGGCAGGATGCTCACGCTGTCCTCGCCGGCGTTGTCGGGGAGTTTCGTGGCAAGGATGTCGGCGCAGGTGGCGATGAGGTCGTTGAGGCAGATGGTGTCGTCGCATTTGGAGGCGGGATTGATTTTTCCGGGCCAGCGGGCGATGAAGGGGATGCGGTGACCGCCTTCGTGGATGCTGGTTTTCGCGGCGCGCAGGGGCGGGTAGGGCCGCCCGGCCGCTCCGTTGTCGGCGGTGGCGATGACGAGGGTGTTTCCGGCGAGGCCTTTATTTTCGAGGGTGTCGAGGATTTGGCCGGGCATATGGTCTCCCTGATAGACCCAGTCGCCGTATTGCGGGTCGTTTTTCACCTCATCCTTCGCTCCGCTCTTGCCGATGAACCCGGGTGCCGGGGCGACGGGCGTGTGCGGCGGGCACATGGGGAAATAGAGGAAGAACGGTTTGTCGGCGTCGCGCTTTTCGATCCACTCGACCGCCTTGGCGATCATGCGGGGCTGGTTATCGACGGCATTGACGTTTTCGACCACGCGATCCTGCTCGATGATCGTGCCGATGTTGCGGGCGTGGGTGAAGCCGTAGAAGTAATCGAAGCCAAGGTCGTTCGGGCCGCTGGTGATGCGCGAGCCGACGGGGATTTGTTTTTCGTTCCCCGGTTTGCCTTCCCACTTCAGGCCGAGGTGCCACTTGCCGATGCAGGCGGTTTCGTAGCCTTGCTGTTTCAGGAATGAGGCGACGGTCATGCGGGATTCAGGGATGATGGGCTTCCCATAGGTGGTGAGCACGTCGTATTGGCCGATGCGCGAGGGATAGCGGCCGGTCAGCAGGCCGTAGCGAGTGGGCGTGCAGACGGCGGAGGCGGAGTGCGCGTCGGTGAAACGCATGCCTGCGGCGGAGAGCCGGTCGAGGTTGGGGGTCTTCAGCGCCGTGCCTTCGCGGTAACACTTGGGCTGGCCGTAACCCATGTCGTCGAACAGGACGAAGACGATGTTGGGCTTTTTGGCGGGCTTGTCCATGGCCGTCACCTCGGGAACCACGGCGGCAGCAAAAAAACAGATGGCGGTGAAAGTTCGGATGATTCGTTTCATTGGCGATTTCTGTTTCAGGTGTCGAGGCGGGAAACGCCGGGTGGGATGAAATGCGACCGCCAGCTATTTCCCGGCGACCGGGTGGCAGGTTTCGATTTTCCTGCGCAGACGTTCCACGACGTCCGGATGTGCGGAGGACAGTTCGTTTCTCTCGTGCGGATCGTCCTTGAGGTTGTAGAGCCTGATGGGTTGCTTGTCCCAGAGGTGGACGTTTTTGTAATGGGTGGTGTCGCTGCCGTCATGCCGGAGAAGGAGTTTCCAGTCACCGGAAACGCACCACCGGTATTGCAGCGTGCCGTCGGGATCACCGGGGGTCATGTTGGCGACGGAGTTGGCAACTCCGAAAACCGTGTCCCGGTGTTTCCGCGCGGTTTCATCGAGGAGATTGATGCCGGGCAGACCCTCCGGTGCGTCGATCCCGGCGGCGGCGGCGATGGTGGGGAAGATGTCGATGGCATGGGCGAGATGCGGTGAGCGCGCGGGCTCGAGGCGGCCCGGCCAAGAGAGGATGATGGGTGTGCGGATGCCCATTTCGTATGGAGAGCTCTTCGAGCGCAGGGCGTAGCCTTTCCATTGTTTTTGGTTCGGGTCGGCGGCGTTGGTGCTGGCGGCGGCCCAGCCGTTGTCGCAGATGTAGATGACGAGAGTGTTCTTGCTCAGGCCCCTGCCGTCCAGCTCATCAAACAGTTCGCCGCAAGTTTCGTCGAACCACTCGCACATCGCGTAATATTTGGCGACATCGGCGGCGCGACCGGGTCGGGTATGTTTCTCGAGCAGGTGGGGCGGCGGATCGTGCGGCGTGTGGGGCAGGAAGGGCGCATACCAAAGCAAGAAGGGCTTCTTCTCCTTGGCGGCGTGGTCGAGGAAATCGGTGATGGGTTTCAGCCCCTTGCGGCCAATGGTGAGACCCGCGTCGCCGTGGCGTTCGCCCTGCGTCATGCCGTGGGTGAAGCCGCCGTCCTTGAAGGATCCCTCCCACCATTTCCCGGACTGGTGGGCGAGGTAACCGTTGGCGGTTAGGAGTTTCACGAAGCTGGGGAATTTGTGGAAGGTCTCGCGCACGGGGATGTCGAGGGCGGCGCGGTTGTTGCTCCCGTCCACATCATTTCCCGTGACGCCGTGATGGCGCGGATAGCGGCCGGTGACCATCGAGGCGAGCGAAGGGCGGCAAAGCGGTGATGCGACGTAGCCGCGCTCGAACAGGACGCCGCGCCCGGCGAGTTTGTCGAGGTGGGGGGTCTTGATATCCTTGTGGCCCATGAAACCATAGTCCGTCCATCCCTGGTCATCGGAGAGGATGAGGACGATGTTGGGTTTCGCGGAGGCGCCCATCGTGAGTGCGACGGCCAATAGAAGGAGCAAGGATTTGGTTTTCATTGTTGGATGCGTGAAGGGTGGCAAACGGCCGGCTATCCGGCCCCGGTTAGAGATTCTTCGAAGTTAGGTTCAGACGCACGGGACGTTGATGGGTTTGCCAGGAGCGGTTTCCGGCAGATCCACCGTCAGCCTGCCGTTGTCATTCGTGACGACCATGGGCTTGCGCTGCGGGTCGGCAAGTAGATAGATCTTCGAGGGCGAGGTCTTCATGCCGGTCAGCTCGAACTTCCCGGATGGCCATTCCAAGAGGTGGAGGGAGGGCCTTGCGGGTTCCCCCGCTCCAGTGTGGATCCTTGGATCCTCCCGTTTTTCCTTCAGAATCGGGCTGGTTTTGAGCATGATGCAAGGAGTGGCTGGCCTGCGGTAAATCCGGTCTTGCATCAGGGGTATCAGATTTTCATAGTGAAACCATCGCCATGAACCCCACTCCACAATCCTCGCGTCGTCAGTTTCTGAAGTCATCCCTAGGCACCGCGGGCGCGGTATTCTCCGGGATGCAAATTGTCCGGGCCGAAACACTGGGTAACGCGTCCAAGGCTGCCGCGAATTCGCGGATCGGCATGGGCTTCATCGGCATGGGCCTGATTTCAGACGGCCATGTGCGGTCGTTTCCCGGCATGAAGAACGTGCAACCGATCGCGGTGTGTGATGTGAAGGCCGGGCAGTTGCAGAAGGCCGTGGGCGTGCTGAAGGAAAAGGGATTCAATGACATCCTGGCAACCGCCCGCTTCGAGGAATTGCTTGCCCGCACCGATATTGACGCGGTGTGCGTGACCACGCCGGATCACTGGCATGCGGCGATCGCGCTGGCCGCGATGAAGGCGGGCAAGGACGTGTATGTGGAGAAGCCGATGACGTTGACGATCGAAGAAGGCAAGGCGCTGGTGGCGGCGGAGAAAAAATACGGCCGCATCCTGCAGGTGGGCAGCCAGCAACGGTCGTCGATCCATTTCCGGATCGCCGCGAATCTGGTGCGCAACGGGATGATCGGCGAGATCAAGGAGGTCTACTGCCAGTTAGGCCAGTTCCCTCAGCCGCCGGAGAAAGAGGTGCTGATCCCCGTGCCCGAGGGATTCGACTATGACCGCTGGCTCGGCCCCACGCCGTTTTTCGAGCATTCGGAAAACCGGGTGAAGGGGAACTACGGTGGCGGCTGGCGCTGCTACTGGGAATACGGCAGCCGCAAGTTCGGCGACTGGGGTGCGCACCATTTCGACATCGTCCAGTGGGCGCTTGACCGCGACACCACCGGCCCGGTCGAATTCATTCCCAAAGGACACGCGGGAGCCGAACACCACCACTATCGCTATGCCGACGGCATCACGGTCTGGCGCGACAAAAAACCCGACAACGGCCACATGATCCGCTTCATCGGCACCAAGGGCGAGGTGCTTGTCAGCCGGGGTAAGATCGAAACGTCGCCTGCGGAACTCGTGCGCCACAAGTTCGGCCCGAACGACATCCAAGTCTATGAATCCATGGACCACCGGGTCAATTTCATCGACTCCATCGGAACCCGCAAGCCGACGATTTGCCCGGCGAGCGTCGGCCACCGCTCCGGGACCATTTGCCAACTCTCCGGCATCGCCCAGCGCCTTGGACGCTCGCTCAAGTGGGACCCGAAGGCCGAGCAAATCACCGGCGACGCGGAAGCGGCCGCCATGCAGGACCGCCCGCGCCGCAAGGGCTACGAGTTGCCGGCCTGATCAATATCGAAGCCCGTGGCGGCGGCCCGCAACCGCCAAGCCGGAACTCCTTCATGGTGAGCCATCGATTGCGACGTCCGATGACGTTTGATCGGCCATGCCGGCCATGCCGGCCATGACGGATGTTCGGCGGTTCCGCGTGTCAGAGTGTAAAGATCGGCTTGGAAACGGCGTAGCTACCCCATTCCTATGAACCTTCTCCCGCGCAGATTCCTCACCGCGCTGTCCGCCCTGGCGGTGGCGGCCATACTCCACTCCACCGCCCGAGCCGGCGATCTTGAAGCGGGATTCCGCAGTCCGCCCCACAGTTCCGGCATCCGTTGTTTCTGGTGGTGGCTGAATGGTAACGTCACCCGGGAAGCGATCACGCGCGATTTGGAGGAAATGAAAACCAAGGGGTTCAACGGCGCGTTGATCTTCGATGCCGACGGCAGCGCCCAGCAAGGGAACCAGCGCACACCCGCCGGCCCCGGCTTCGGTTCGCCGGAGTGGATCGTGCTCTTCGTCCACGCTTGCAAGGAAGCGAAGCGACTCGACCTCGAACTGAGCCTCAGCATCCAAAGCGGCTGGAACCTCGGCGGACCGAGCGTGACCGCCGCCGAGACCACCCAGCAACTGGTCTGGTCGAAAACCCGGATCGACGGAGCCACCACCATCCAACAAACGCTGCCGCAGCCCAAGGCAAAGGATGAATTTTTCCGCGACATCGCGGTGATCGCCGTGCCGCTCCCCGGGACTCCACCGCCGCCCATCAAAGACCTCGATTTGAAAAACGCGACCCGCGCACTCGGCATGTCCGCGCCCGATGCCCGGTTCTTGTTGGAAACGGAAGCCGTCAAAAGCGGTGAAATCCCTATCAAAAGCTCCGAAATTCTCAACCTGACCTCAAAGATGGGCCCCGACGGGATCCTCAAATGGGAGGCCCCCGCAGGCCGCTGGGAAATCCTGCGCATCGGCCACACGGCTGCGGGCGCGCACGTTTCCACACAAAGCGAAGGCTGGGGCGGCCGCGTGATCGACCTCCTCAGCCCCGCCGCGCTGGATAGCTATTGGAACAGCAACGTCGAGCCGCTCATGAAGGCCATCGGACCGCTCGCCGGCACCACGTTGCGCTACATCCATACTGACAGCTGGGAGGGTGGGGGAATGAACTGGACCCCCGGATTCGACCGCGCGTTCTTGAAAAACAACGGCTATGACATGGTGCCATGGTTCGCGGTGCTGGCCGGCCACATCGTCGATCACCGCCAAGCCTCGGATGCCTTCCTCGCCGATTTTCGCAAGACCATCGGCCAGCTCGTCGCCGAACACTATGGCAATCTCGCCAAGCTCGCCGCCAAGCACGGCATGGCCACCCATCCGGAGTGCTCCGGTCCGCACGCCAGTCCGCTCGACGGGTTGAAAAACTACGGTCGCAGCGAGTTGATGTTGTCTGAATTCTGGTCGCCCTCGCCACACCGTCCGGGCGTCGACAACCGGTTCTTCGTCAAGCAGGCGTCGTCCGCCGCGCACACCTACGGCAAGCGTCTCGTCGGGGCCGAGGGATTCACCACCATCGGCCCGCACTGGAATGATGTCCCGTGGTCGCAGATGAAACCGAGCTTCGACACCGAACTCTGCGCCGGGCTCAACCTGCTTTTCATCCATACCTTCACCTGCTCGCCACCCGAAATGGGCCTGCCCGGCCAGGAATACTTCGCGGGCACCCACTTCAACCCGCAGATCACCTGGTGGGACGAAAGCCCGGCCTTCATCGACTACCTGCGCCGCTGCCAGTTCCTCACCCAGCAAGGCGGCTTCCAAGCGGACGTGCTCCACTACTACGGCGATCATATTCCTAACATTTACGGGCGCAAGGGCAACGACCCTGCCGGCGCGCTGCCCGGCTACGACTTCGATGTGCTCAGCGAGGAACTGTTATTGGAAAAACTCACCTTCGCCGATGGCAAGCTCCGCCTTCCCTCCGGCATGAGCTACCACGCTCTCACTCTACCTGACCACCGCGTGCTCTCTCTGGCCGCCCTGCGGAAAATCGACGCGCTTGCCCGCGCCGGGGCCAACATCCTGGGCCTGAAACCGCTGAGGGCTGTTAGCCTCGCCGGCGGAGAGAAAGGGGTCGCCGAGTTTCAGAAACTTGCGGACGGCCTGTGGGGCACCAAGGACGCCGCGCAGGATACGCGCGCTGTCGGCAAGGGCCGCGTCGCCTGGGGCATGACTGTTTCCGAATTCCTCGCCATCCATCGCATTGATCCCGATTTGACGCTCACCCTCGCCGACGGCAAGGCAGCCCCGGAAACCGACTGGATCCACTACCGGATTGGCGAGGCCGACGTCTATTTTCTCGCAGAACTCCAAGGCAAGCCGCGCGACATCGAGGCCTCGTTCCGCGTCGCCGGGCGCGTGCCCGAACTGTGGAACGCCGTTGATGGCAGCATCCGTGAAGCCACCCGCTTCACCATCGCCGGGGGACGCACCCGCGTGCCGCTCGCCCTCGGCGCCTATGACAGCCACTTCATTGTCTTCCGTAAACCAACCACCGAAACATCGCGCGACCAAGGCGCTAACATGCCTGCGTGGAAGGAAGTCCATGCGCTCAACCGCCCGTGGCAGGTCACTTTCGACGCCAAACTCGGCGGCCCCGCGAAGCCTGTGGATTTCCCGCAGCTCATCGACTGGCTCGATCACTCCGATGCTGGTGTTAGATGTTACTCCGGCAAGGCCGGCTACCGCAGCACCTTCGATCTCAGCGATGCACAAGCCCGCCAACCGCTCGCTCTGGAACTGGGCGAGCTGCGCGGCGTGGGCATCGCCCGCGTGAAACTCAACGGCACCGATCTCGGCATCACCTGGCGTCCGCCATTTCGCGTGGTTCTTGGCAAGGCCGCCAAAGCCGGAACCAATACTCTCGAAGTCACCGTCATCAACTCATGGCGCAACCGGGTCATGGCCGATGAACCGTTGCCGGAAAACCAGCGCATCACCCGCACCAATGTCAGGGTGCAGCACAAGGGCCGCTTTCAATGGCGCCCCGAACCCTCCGGCCTGCTAGGCCCGGTGCGGGTCGTTGCGCATTGAGGGGAACCCGGATCATCCCCGGCACTAACAAACAGGGGACTCCTCAAAGCGTGTGGCCCATGCGCGTCCGCTTCGTTTCCAGATATTTTTCGTTGTCCGGATTCGACGGCAGGGAAATCGGCAGCTGTTGCACGATCTCCAGGCCGTAGCCTTCCAGCCCGATGACTTTTTTCGGATTGTTCGTCAGCAGGCACATCTTGCGCACGCCCAGGTCGTAGAGGATTTGCGCCCCCATGCCGTAGTCGCGGAGGTCGGAGGCGAAGCCGAGTTTTTCGTTAGCCTCAATGGTGTCGTAGCCTTCTTCCTGCAGCTTGTAGGCGTGGATTTTCGCCGGCAGGCCGATGCCGCGGCCCTCCTGCCGGAGATAGAGCAGCACGCCGCCTTCCTCGGAGATGCGCTCGAGCGCGGCGGCGAGCTGGCCGCCGCAATCGCAGCGGCGGGATTGGAAAACATCGCCGGTGAGGCATTCCGAGTGGACGCGGACGAGAGTGGGTTTTTCGGGGTCGATGACGCCCTTCGTCAGGGCGAGATGGTGGCTGGCGTCCGTGCTGATGCGGTAAAGATGGCAGTTGAACTGGCCGAAGTCGGTGGGCAGCAGGATGGTTTCCTCACGGTGCACGAGTTTTTCCGAGCGCCGGCGGTATTCGATGAGCTGGGCGATGGTGCAGGCCTTGAGGCCGTGGCGTTTCTGATAGTCTCCCAACTGGCCGACACGGGCCATCGTGCCGTCGTCATTCATGATCTCGCAGATCACCGCGGCTTTCGGCAGCCCGGCGAAACCCGCGAGATCGAGGGCGGCCTCGGTGTGGCCGGTCCGGCGCAGCACGCCCTCCGGCACTCCTTGCAGCGGGAACACATGCCCCGGTCTCACGAACGCATCCGGCCCGGCGGTGGTATCGGCGAGCAGGCGGATCGTCAGCGCGCGGTCGGCGGCGGAAATCCCGGTGGTGACCCCCTCGGCGGCATCGACGGTGACCGTGAAGGCGGTTTTGTGGCCCTCGCGGTTGCGGCGGGTCATCTGCGGCAGGTCGAGTTCCTCGGCGCGCTCGGCGGTGATCGGGGTGCAAATCATGCCGCGGGCGTGGGTGGCCATGAAGTTAACCATGTGCGGCGTGCAGAGCGATGCCGCCCCGACCAGGTCGGCCTCGTTTTCGCGGGATGGATCGTCCGCCACGATGACGAGGCGGCCGGCGGCGATTTCCTCGATGATTTCCTGGATGGGACTGAAATGAAGGGACGGATCTGACATGGTAAAGTGGGGAAAATCGGCAAACGGTGGGTCTCAGTTGAGCGTCGGATCGTCGGGAGCTTCGGCGAGGATGCGGTGCAGCGGGGAAATGCCGCGCAAGAGCTCGGACCAGAGTTGCTGGTCATGCATCCGTCCCAGCAGGTCCGGACCCGGGCGGGCGGTGATCCACGAACTCTGGCGAAGCTCGTTTTCCAACTGCCCGGCGGTCCAACCCGAGTAGCCGATGAAGGCGCGGACGATACGGCCGGGCCGGTGGGCGTGCGTGACGGCGGCCTTCGCGGACAGCCGGATGGCCCAGCGCAGGCCTTGTTTTTTGCTCCACCAGAATGAGGAAAACGTGAGTTGGTCGGTCGCGACCGGGCCGCCGTGGTGGACTTGGAGCTGTTGCAGCGGGGAGAATTCCTCGCCCTCCAGGAAATCGCCCACGGTTTTTCCCGTCGGGTGATTCAGGATCAAACCAAAGGCACCGGTGTCCGCGCGATGCTCCGCGAGCAGAACCACCGAGCGGTGGAAGATCCCGTCCCGCAGCGAAGGATCCGCGAGCAGCAGTTGCCCTTGGAGCTGGATCGGAAGATCGGAATGGAACAAGTCGTCGGCCACGGGGAAATTCTAGCGCGGGGTCCGCCGGTTCGCCAACCGCCGATTGCGGAAGATTTCACGGAACCTGGAAATTCTCCGGCTACCCGTGGATCATCCGAAAAGGGGAGTTCTCCGGGCGGATTCGGAGAAAGAATCCCCGCCCTCACAACGTCTCCCCACCATGCGCCGCCTGTTGTTTTTGCTAGCCTTCACCGCACCACTTTCCGCCCAGGATGGCGGGCAGCTTTACACCCTCTATTGCTCCGCCTGCCACGCCCCCGATGGCCAGGGCGCCACCGGCGGCATATTCCCGCCGCTCGCCGGCAGCCCATGGCTGGCTGGCGATGCCGACCGCGCGATCAAGGTCGTTCTCCACGGCCTGCACGGGCCGGTCGAGGTTCTTGGAAAAACCTACGACCTCGAAATGCCGCCCCAGGGCGCGGCCCTCCCCGACGATCAGATCGCCGCCATTCTCACCCACGTCCGCTCCTCGTGGGGGAACCAGGCCGCCGCCGTCACTCCGGAAACCGTGAAAACCATCCGCGACGCCACCGCCGCGCGCAAGGCCCCGTGGACCGCCGGGGAAATCCTCCAGCTCCACCCGCTGCCGCTCGAGAAAACCGCCCTTCGCAGCCTCATTTCCCAGGTTTATCGTGGCGAATGGGCCTTCCTCCCCGACTTTTCCACCCTCAAGCCCGACAGCGTCGAGGAAGAACATGACGGCATCATCACCCTCGCCGATTCCCCGCACGAGAACGACTTCGCGATGGTCTGGGAAGGCCAGCTCGACGTCCCCGCCACCGCTGAATACTTCTTCTCCCTCGATGCCGACGACGCCGGAAAAATCCTCATCGACGGCGAA
>JAIFNK010000171.1:0-2461 GCA_020047775.1 Akkermansia sp.
GACTTGCGCAAGGTTACCACGAACTCCCCGACCTCACCGCCGACCGCTTCATCGACTCCCCGTTCCGCGAGGGTGCGAAACTCTATCGGACCGGCGACCTCGCGCGCTGGACCGCGGAGGGATCACTCGAATGCCTCGGCCGCATGGACCACCAGGTGAAAGTCCGTGGATTCCGCATCGAGCTCGGGGAAATTGAAACGCTGTTGGAGCAACATCCCTCCGTCAAACAAGCCGTCGTCGGCGTCCATGACGGCCGCCTCGTCGCCTACCTGCGCGACACCGGCGACGCCCCTGCCGACGGCACCCGCGTCTGGCGGGACCAGTGGGACCTTCTCTATCAATCCGCGATCGACCAGACCGGCGGCAAAAAACTCGACCGCCTCGATTCCGTCATCGCCGGTTGGGCGGGCGCTGAAAACATCGACGAACAGGTGGCGGAATGGATCGACACGACCATCGAACGTATCAAGGGATACGAAGCCCGCCGGATTTTTGAAATCGGCTGCGGCACCGGACAGATCCTCTCACGACTCGCCGCCGCATCCGAATGTTATTGGGCGGCGGACATCTCGAAGGTTGCCATCGAAGCGCTGGAAAAGAGCCATCCACTCCCGCAGGTGAAGCTGTTTCACCGTCCTGCCGACGACTTCAGCGAGATCCCGGACGCGCATTTCGACACGGTCGTCATCAACTCCGTCGCCCAGTATTTCCCGGACGCCGGCTACCTCACCCGTGTGCTCGAAGGAGCATCGCGCGTCTTGAAACCGGGCGGGCGTATTTTCCTCGGCGACCTCCAAGGCAACGCCCTGCTAGCGATCCATCATGCCGAAGCACTGCGGGACCACGCCACCGCAGGCACCACCGCCGGGCAACTCCGCGAGAGCGTCACCCGCCGGGTCGCCCATGAAACCGAGCTCTCACTCGACCCCGCCTGGTTCAGCTTCATCCCGGGTTTTTCCCACATCGACACCCTCCTGCGCAGGGGAAAAATCGCCAACGAGACTACCCGTTTCCACTATGATGTGATCCTCCACAAGGCCCCGGCGCCCCACACCTTCGAGGTGCCAAAACCGCTTGAATGGAAAAACCTCAATCTCGAACAGCTTGAGGCGATTCTCGAAGGATCAAAAGCCGCCGCCTATCTAACCGGCATCCCTGACTCACGCCTGGTCGCGGCGCTGGACTTTCATCGGGCGCTCGCCGCAACCCCGGACGACTCCCCCGTGCCGGACCTCGGCCATGCCCCGTCCAACGCCGTCTCCGCGGATGAACTATTCGCAGCGGCCGAAAACGCCGGCCTCAAGGCTCATGTCCGCTGGCTAGGCGACGGAACACATGGATTGTTAGACGCCGTGTTCTCGGCGGAAAAAGGCCTGCCAATGTGGAACCACCCCACGCCGCCATCGCCTGCCGATGCTTACGCCAACACACCGCATGCAGGCGGTCCGCCGGCCGGTGACCCGGCTCCCGTGCTCCGCCGCCATCTATCCGCCCGACTGCCCGACTACATGGTTCCTTCCACGTTCGTCGTGCTTGAGAACTTCCCGCTGACGCCGAATGGCAAGGTGGACCGCAAGGCCCTGCCTGCACCTTCGGAGAAGACGACACCCGCCGCCGCCGCGCGCTCCGTGGTGGAGCCGGGAATCGAAACCAAATCGAAGCTGTAGGAGATATACAATTCATCGCTTGGAAAGCGCGCACCAGGGCTTGAGCCGCTGGCGATCCAATACGCGGACTTCACCCTCTGGCAGCGCGAATTCCTCGAAAGCGACGAACTCACGCCTCACCGGGAGTTCTGGATGGAAAAACTCCAGGGCGGTAGATCTGCTGGAATGCGAATCCACCTTCTGTCACCCCGCGGAGATCCAGCATCTGCCGGACGAGCCAACTTTGCGGGCCAGGCAATTGCTTCGAATCTGGACGGCCAAGGAAGCGGTCTTGAAGGCCTTGGGCACCGGCTTGTCACATCCGCCGGATCGCACCCGCGTCGTATTCCGCCAGCCCGTCAGTCATGCCGTTTCCGATCATCCCCTCGCCGGAATGGCCGACCAGCGACTCCACGAAATCGTCCTCCCTGTTTCCCCGGACTATCAGCTGTTCGTCTCGGTGCCGGATTCCGTTCATTCGATAGAAATCTGATCCTCCGGCGTCCGATTGAAGGTTAGATCTTACCCCGGAGCTCCGACGGCCGCCAGCCGATCCATTTGTAAAAGGTGTTTGAGAACGTGAACGCGCTTTCAAACCCGACCGCCCGCGCGACGACCTCCACCTTGTCATCCATGATCGACAACAAGTGCCGGGCCCGCTGGAGCCGCAGATACGTTAGGTGCTGCATCGGACTGCGACCAAGCTCCTTGCTGCACAGGCTCCGCAGATGTTCTCCGCTGAGGCAGGCGACGTCGGCGAGTTCATCGAGACCAGGCGCGGGCGAGGTTCGTCTCCACACGCTGCCAGACCCGCC
>JAIFNK010000171.1:2501-6317 GCA_020047775.1 Akkermansia sp.
CGCGGGCGAGGTTCGTCTCCACACGCTGCCAGACCCGCCACAACCGCTCGTCGTAAGTGTGCGGTTGCGCGAACCGCAGGACGTAGTAATGCAGCAACTCGCTCCAATGATGCAGTGCCGAGGCTCCCCTTTCCGAAACGCTTTCCGCGTGAAGTCCCTCGATCACCGCCTTGAGTGGTGCAGCGTCGAAGGAACCGGTCACCGGCGAAATCGAGGATAAAATTGGACGCGTCTCCCGCGCTTCCCGGTAGCGGACCCAGGCGAAATCCCACGGTTTCCCGGGGAGGCATTTCAGTGCGTTCATGACGAAGGGCGGCGCCGACCTCATCATCATTTATAACTCCGGCCGCTTCCGCATGATGGGCCATGGCTCGACCGCCGGCCTCATGGCCTATGGCGACGCCAACGTGATCGCCATGGAAATCGGCGAATACGAGGTGCTCCCGATCGTCGAGGAAATCCCGGTCATCTGTGGCGTGCACGCCACCGACCCGCGCCGCCGGATGTGGCATTGGCTCGGTCAGGTGAAGGACATGGGCTTCTCCGGCGTGAACAATTTCCCCACCCACACCATCGTGGACGGCCACTTCCGCAGCGTGCTGGAGGAAACCGGCATGAGCGTGAAGAAGGAGTTCGAAATGATCGGACTGGCCCGCAGGATGGACCTGTTTTCCATCGTCTATGTCGGCACCCCGGAAGAAGCGGTGGAAATGGCGAAATCCGGTGCGGATGCGATCATCGCCCACGTCGGCACCACCGTCGGAGGCTCAATCGGCGTGACCAACGCGGTGGTGAGCTGGGAGGAAACGATCAAGCGCACCCAGGATATCATCGACGCCGCGAAGACCGTCCGCGACGACATTTTCTACCTCTGCCACGGCGGCCCGATCAACACTCCGGAAGACGCGGACCGTGTGATCCAGGCCACCGATTGCGTCGGCTTCGTCGGTGCTTCGAGCCTCGAACGCATGAGCGTGGAGGAGTCGCTCACGAACATGACCCGCCAGTTCAAATCAATTTCGGTCAAACGAAAAAAACTAACATCATGACCACCATCGCCGTCCTTGGAACCCTCGACTCAAAGGGGGAGGAATACGCCTTCGTCGCCGGGCTCATCCGTGCCCGCGGCCATCAGGTTCTGCTGATCGACGTCGGCACCGGCGGCCCGCCAACCGTGGTTCCGAACTTCTCCCGCGAGCAGGTCGCCGCGTTCGCCGGGATTGATCTCGCGGAAATTCTAACGCGTAAGGACCGCGGCGAATGCGTGGTGGCGATGAGCCAGGCCGCACCAGTTCGAGAGGGCGCCGGGTGGCTGGATCTACGTGGCGCAGGGGCTTTTCAATGACTCGACCGTGCGTCGTCCGGGTGGTCTCCCGTTCGCGGATGGTTCCAAGGAGAAAGATTTCAAAGCCTGCAAGCTCGCCCGCTTTCGTCCGGATGGCAGTGACTTCGAACTCGTCAGCGCAGGCCCTAACAAAATCTGGGGATTCTTCCAGACCCGGGTGGGAGAGACGTTTATCCAGGAGGCAAACGACATGGGAATTCCAGTCACGGAGTATGAGCCCGGCACCCACTACGCGACCGGGTCGAAGGACAAGCTGCGCCCTTACGCGCCGCAGATCCCGGCATCGATGAAACCCATCATGGGCGGCACAGGCCTCAGTGGCCTCGCCGTCGCCGAGGACCGCGACAGTGCTTTTGCCAAAGCTTACGGCGGCGATCACGTGATTTATGTCGCCAACCCGATCACCGGACGCATCCAGGTGATCACGACCAATGTGGCGGAGGGTCGGCATCCGGAGTATTCCAAGCGCGAGGATTTCCTTGTTTCCAGCGATCCCTGGTTCCGACCCGTGTCGATCCACTTCGGCCCCGATGGCTTTCTCTATATTGCGGATTGGTATAACAAAATCATCTCACACAACGAGGTGCCGAGAGCCCATCCGGACCGCGACAAGACCCGCGGGCGCATCTGGCGAATCCGCCCGGTGGCCGCGGAGACGCTCGTGCCGGTGGAACTGACAGCACTTTCCGATGACAAAGTGATCGGGATGTTAGGCGGACCGAACGCCCGCACGGCGGCGATGGCGTGGGCATGGCTGGGGGAGCGGAAGAATCCTGAAACCCTCGCGAAACTTGCGAAAATCGCAGTCGAGCCCAAGGCCATCATGGCTCACAGGCTGGATGCGTTTTGGGCGCTGGAACTCGGCAAGGCCGTCACTCCCGCCATTTTGAAATCCCTCATCGACGATCCCTCGTCAGCGATCCGCTACCAGGCGGTTCGTGCGGCCGGAGAGCTTCAGCTTTCTCCGGCGGAGTTCGTTTATCTGTTAGGTGAAACCCCGGACGATCCAAACTACAGGGTTCGCGCCGCGCTGGCGAATGCGGTGCGCAGCCACCGGGCACCGTCGCCGGAAATGCTGTCGCTCGTCGCCCGGCTGGGGCGCGAACCGCTGGATGCGGGTGGCCGGTGGTAAAAGTATGACCGCGAGTTCGAGCGCTATCTGGCCCGCTGGGCGATGGATACGCATCCCGCTGAGACGGCGAAGATGCTGGAGTCGGATCTTTCGCTTTCGCAGGAAAACCGCTTGCTGGCGATCCTCGCGCTCGAACCCGGGACCGCCGCGGCCTTGTTGGTCAAGGACCTGCCTTCACTTTCCCGCCCGCTGACGAAGGACGAGTTGACTTTGTTAGGCTCGCAGATCGGCCAACCGGCGGTGTTGGAGGCGTTTCAATTGCTGCTCGGTGATGAGGCGCGCCGCAAGCCGGCCTTGCAGAATCTAACCCGTCTCGATGCCAATTCCCTGGCGAATCCCGTGCTCGCGACTGCGGTTTCCGCGGCGTGTGAGGCTATTCTCGCCAAGTCACCGAATGCCGAGGATCGCGCGTTGGTGCTGAAGCTGGGGCGCTTGTTCCGCCTGGCTTCGCTTGAGCCGGTGATCGCCGCGGAGATCAAGGCGGATGCCCGTCCGGAGGAGCTGACCCAGACACTTTCCGCGCTGCGCGAAATCGGATCTAACCGTATCGAGTTGTTCGCGGGTTTGCTGGATCATCCGGATGATGCGGTGAGGCGTGAAGCCACCAGCGCGCTGGCGTTTTCCCCGGATATCAAGAGCGTCGATCACCTGGCAGCCCGCTGGGCGAAGCTTCCCGGCGCGTTGCGGATGATCGTCATCGATGGCTTGACGTCGTCGAAGGAGAAAGCCGCGGCATTTGCAAAAGCCGCTTCAAGCGGAGCATTTCCCGGGCTCGATGCCGGGGCCTTCGAGAAACTGATCGCGGTGCTGGGTCGCGGGGATGCCTCGCTGGCGGCCCTGATGGAGAAGACGGCGGGCATGTTCCGCCCCGTGATCCGCGTGCCCGACAAGGGTGGGAAAGAAGCTCCGCTCGACCTAACGGGATCCTTCACCGTCGAGACCTGGATCAAGTTCGATCCCGGCATCGACAACAACGACAGCCTGCTCGGCAAGGCGGGCGGCGCGGACTTTAACTTCTACCAAAGCCGGCTGCGCCTCTATGGAGGAAAGGACGCTGGCAATCTCATAACAGCCAATCGGGCGCTTGTTCCGGACGTGTGGGTCCATTGCGCGGTCACGCGGGATGCGGAGGGAAATTTCCGGATCTATTTCGATGGCGAGCTCGATCAGGACAAGGGCCGCCCGTATCGTGAGTCGCTTCAGGCACTGGAAATCGGTGTGGCCAACACCGGCCGGTTAGGTGCGGCGCGCTATGACGAATTCCGGATCTGGGATGGGGCGCGTTCCGCGGACAAGATCCGCGCAAGTTTTCGCACCCGACTCGGCCAGGAGCAGCCCG
>JAIFNK010000319.1 GCA_020047775.1 Akkermansia sp.
TGTTCTTCGCGATCTTCCTTGCCAAGTAAGTTTAATTCCAGCCGGACCAGGGAAACCTGGTCCGGCCTTTCCTTCCCGATTTCCTGTTTTCACCCGATTCTCCTAACGAATTTTTCCCGATGATGTTCGATCTCCTTGCCGCTGTCCCCGCCGCCGAATCCGAAGGCGTGGTGGGTGAAATCATGAAAACGTTCAACGTCACCTGGCCGCTTTTCATCTCCCAGTGTGTTAGTTTCCTGATCGTCGCGCTCTTGTTGAAAAAATTCGCGTTCGGCCCGATCCAGGCGATGCTTGAGGAGCGCCGCTCGAAGATCGCCGCGGGTGAGGAAAAGCTCAAGCGCATCGAGCAGCAGCTCGCGGATTCCGAGGCCACCACCGCCGCCGCCATCGCCAAGGCCAATGACGAGGCCGTCCGCCTGATCAATGAGGCCAAACAAGGTGCCGCGCTATTCTCCGAGCAGAAAGCCCAGGAGGCGATCGCCAGCGCCCAACAGATTCTCGCCAAGGCCGAAGCCGCCGCCAAAGCGGACCGCGACCGACTCAGCACCGAGCTGAAGCGCGAATTCGGCCGCCTCGTCGCCGCCACCACTTCCCAAGTCACCGGCAAGATCCTCAACGCGGATGACCAGAAGCGCATCAACGAAGACGCGCTTGCCACCGTCGAAGCTTGATTTCTAATTTCTCCGCTCCCGTCACGTCATGAAGATTTCCAAGACCGCCGCTGCCAGCGCCCGCCGCCTGTTTGGGTTCTGCCAGACGGATGGCCGGTTCGACGAGTCCAAGCTGCGCATCGTCATCGCCCGCTTGCTCGAATCCAAGCCCCGTGATTACAAGGGCATCCTCACCGCGATCCAGCGCCTGACGCGCCTCGAGTTCGAGCGCCGCCAGGTCACCGTCGAGAGCGCCGTGGAAATCGACGATTCCACCCGCCAGCGCGTCGTCGCCGGCCTCGCCCACCAATACGGACCCGACCTCGTGATTCAATATCAGATCACCCCCGCCCTGCTGGGTGGCCTCCGCATCCGCGTGGGCAACGACGTGTTCGACGGCTCCGTCCAAAGCCGCCTCAACCGCCTCGCCAACGCATTCTAATTTTCTTCACCTTGCTGAAAAACCGAACACCGATCCCTAGCAAACTTTTCTTATGAGCAGCATCCTTCAGGAACTCGAACAACAGATCGCCGGCATCACCGCGTCCGTCGAAAAAACCAACGTCGGCACCGTCCGCCAAGTCGGTGACGGTGTCGCCAAGGTCGAAGGCCTCTCCGACGTCATGCTCAACGAGATGATCGAGTTCGGTGGCGGTGTCACCGGCATGGCGCTCAACCTCGAAGAAGGTGAAGTCGGCGTCGTGTTGCTTGGCGACTACGCCGCCGTCAAGGAAGGTGCCGAATGCCGCACCACCGGCAAACTGCTCTCCGTGCCTGTCGGCGAGGCCGTGCTCGGCCGCGTGGTCAACGCGCTCGGCGCACCCATCGACGGCAAGGGCGACATCGCCGCCGCCGCCCGCTATCCGATGGAAAAAATCGCGCCGGGCATCATCAAGCGCAAATCCGTTTCCGTCCCCGTGCAAACCGGCATCATGTCCATCGACGCCATGATCCCCGTCGGCCGCGGCCACCGCGAGCTCATCATCGGAGACCGTGCCACTGGCAAGACCACCATCGCCGTGGACACCATCATTTCCCAAGCCCAGCAAAACAAGGCGGCGGAAAACGGCAAGCTCCAGAACCACAAGCCGATGTATTGCATCTACGTCGCCATCGGCCAAAAGCTCTCCAACGTCGCCCGGATCAACAAGATCCTCGATGACGCCGGTGCCATGGAATATACCACCATCGTCTCCGCCTCCGCTTCGGACGCCGCCGCGATGCAGTATCTCGCGCCATACGCCGGTTGCGCCATCGCCGAGTATTTCATGGATCAGGGCAAAGACTGTTTGATCGTGTTCGACGACCTTTCCAAGCACGCCGTCGCCTATCGCCAGGTGTCGCTGATTCTCCGCCGCCCGTCCGGCCGCGAAGCTTATCCAGGTGACGTGTTCTACCTCCACAGCCGGTTGCTCGAGCGTTCCGCCCGTCTTTCCGAAGCCGCGGGTGGTGGTTCGCTCACCGCGCTGCCGATCATCGAGACGCAGGCCGGCGACGTTTCCGCCTACATCCCGACCAACGTGATTTCCATCACCGACGGCCAGATCTATCTGGAAACCGACCTTTTCTATCAAGGTGTCCGTCCCGCGATTTCCGTCGGCCTCTCGGTGTCCCGCGTGGGCTCCGCCTGCCAGACCAAGACGATCAAGTCCGTCGCCGGCACCACCAAGCTCGACCTCGCCCAGTATCGCGAGCTTCAGGCCTTCGCCCAGTTCGGCTCCGACCTCGACGCCTCCACCAAGAAGAAACTCGACCGCGGCGCCCGCATCGTGGAGCTCTTCAAGCAGAACCAATACAGCCCGCTCGCCATGGAGATGGAGTCCATCTATCTCTTCGCGATGCAGAACGGCTACTTCGACGACGTCTCCGTGGCCGATGTGAAGCGTTTCCAAGCCGCGCTTGGCGACTTCTTCAACACCCGCAAGGGCGAACTGCTCGACAAGATCCGTAACGAAAAGCCCGACCTCAAGAAGGACAAGCCGATGGTCGAAGCCGTCAGCCAAGGCATCGAGGACTTCAAAAAGTCCTGGAAATAAGCTTTTTCCCACTCTTCCTTGATTCTGGATTCCTGACTCTATCCTCTCGATAATATGGCAAACCTCCGCGACATCCGCCGGCGCATCAAGTCGGTCAAAAACACCGCGCAGATTACCCGCGCGATGCAGCTTGTCGCCGCGGCCAAGATGAAGAAGGCGCAGGACCAGGCGCTGGCCGGGCGTGAATACGCGCTCCAGCTCACCCAGGTCCTGTTCGACATCCGGAACAATTTCAGCGAGGAATCCCATGCGTTGCTGGAGCGCCGCGAGGGCAACCGCGAGCTGGTGTTGGTGGTTTCCACCGACAAGGGCCTTTGCGGGCCGATCAACACCAACCTCGCCCGCAAGCTCAAGTTGATGACCTCGCCGGACGCTCATTTCGTCACGGTCGGCCGCAAGCTCCGCACCATGGGTGAAAAACTCGGCATCAAGATCATCGCGGATTTCACCGTCAGGGATCCGGTGCCGTTTTCACAAACCCGTCCGATCGCCAAGTTCATTACCCAACAGTTTTTGGATAACAACTACGACAAGGTCAGCATCGCCTTTACCAGCTTTGTGAACACCCTGCGTCAGGAGCCCGAAGTGGTCACCCTGCTGCCGATCGAAGGTCAGAAAAAGGGCGAACCCCGCGCTTTCGAGACAGTGGGCAAGGGATTCTCTGTCGAGGAGCACAGCAAGGACCCGGTCCGCGACTATACTTTCGAGCCGAATCCATCCGAGGTGCTCGCCGCGATTCTCCCGCTCTATGTGAACTACGAGGTCTTCCAAGCCATCTCGGAAGCCCGCGCCTCCGAGCACTCCGCGCGGATGGTCGCCATGAAGGCCGCCACCGACAACGCGAAGAAATTCATCAAGGAGCTCACGCTCGAATACAACAAACTCCGCCAGGGAGCGATCACCGCCGAACTTCTCGAAATCACCACGGCCATGAAGGCCATGGAATGATCCGTCTAACTTTTAACTTATAACTTTTTACCGAAACCTCCGCATGAGCAACCAAGGAACCATCGTCCAGATCATCGGCGCCGTCATCGACGCCGACTTCTCCAAGGCAAGCAAGCTGCCTGAAATTTACAACGCGCTGGAGATCCAATACGTCCTCAACGGCGTGGATACCAAACTCGTTCTCGAAGTGCAGCAGCATTTGGGTGACAACTGGGTGCGTGCGGTCGCCATGTCCACCACGGACGGACTCAAGCGCGGGATGGCTCTCGCCGACCTTGGCAAACCGATCTCCATTCCTGTTGGAAAACAGGTTCTCGGCCGGATCTTCAATGTCACCGGTGACCTCGTGGATGAAAACGTGCCGCTGGCCGACGTCAATTTCCGCTCGCCGATCCATCGCCCCGCTCCCGCCTTCACCGAGCAATCCGCGAATACCGAAGTGCTCGCCACTGGAATCAAGGTGATCGATTTGATCTGCCCGCTGCTCAAAGGCGGCAAGGGCGGCATGTTCGGTGGTGCCGGCGTCGGCAAGACCGTCGTCATCATGGAGCTCATCAACAACATCGCGAAAGCGCACGGTGGTTTCTCCGTCTTCGCCGGTGTCGGTGAGCGGACCCGTGAAGGAAACGACCTCTACTGGGAAATGATCGAGTCCGGCGTTATCGCCACCGAGCGTGACGAAAAAGGCCATCCGAAACTCAACGAACAAGGCAATCCGATCCTCATCGAAGGCTCCAAGGTCGCCCTTTGCTACGGCCAGATGAACGAGCCTCCGGGCGCCCGTCTCCGCGTCGCCCTCTCCGCCCTCACCATGGCCGAGCACTTCCGCGACGAGGACAACCAGGACGTGCTGCTCTTCGTCGATAACATCTTCCGTTTCTCCCAAGCCGGATCCGAAGTGTCCGCGCTGCTCGGCCGGACGCCGTCCGCCGTGGGTTACCAGCCGACCCTCTCCGAGGAAATGGCCGGTCTCCAGGAGCGGATCACCTCGACTAACAAAGGCTCCATCACCTCGATCCAAGCCGTTTACGTGCCTGCGGACGACTTGACCGACCCGGCTCCGGCCAACACCTTCGCCCACCTTGACGCCACCGTCGTTCTTGAGCGTTCGCTCGCCGAGCAAGCGCTCTTCCCGGCGGTCGATCCACTCGCCTCCACCTCGAAGGCGCTCTCGCCCGACATCCTCGGTGAGGAACACTACCGCGTCGCCCGGGGCGTCCAACAGGTGCTTCAACGCTACAAGGATCTTCAGGACATCATCGCCATTCTCGGCATGGACGAGCTTTCCGACGAGGACAAGATGAGCGTCTTCCGCGCCCGGAAAATCCAGCGTTTCCTCACCCAGCCGTTCCACGTTGCGGAAGTTTTCACCAACGTCCCAGGCGTGCTCGTCTCCATCGAGGAAACCGTCAAGGGCTTCGCGCAGATCCTCGACGGCAAGCTCGACGACGTGCCGGAAGGCAACTTCTACATGAAGGGCGGAATCGACTCCGTGCCACGCGACTGATCAACCCCGAGAAGCCAGAGACCAGAAGCCAGAGACCAGAAAGAAGGTCTGCGGCGCATTTCTGGATTCTGGTTTCTGGAATCTAAAATCTACATCCCATGCCTCTCCACCTCGATATCGTCACGCCCGAGAAAAAGATTTTCTCGGACACCGTGGACAACGTCTATCTCCCGGGAGCGGACGGTGAAATGGGCATCCTGCCGCAGCACGCCGGTCTGGTGACCGCACTCAAGCCCGGCGAACTCCGCTACCTCCACAATGGCAAAGTGGAGAAGATGGCGATCGGTTCCGGATTCGCGGAGGTCACCCAGACCAAGGTTATCGTCCTAACCGACATGGCGCTGGGCGAAGCCGAGATCGACGAAGTCACCGCGGAAGAAGCGATCAAGCGCGCCCAGGAAAAACTCCAGGGCGTGGAGCACAGCATGGACGCGGAAGAAGTCGCCTATCTCCAAGGTGTCATCTCCAAGTCCGCCGCCGCACTGCACTTCAAGCGGACTTTCCGTCGCTAAGCCAGTCTTTCAGAAATTCCAAAGCCCGCCCCGGTCCTTCCGCGGCGGGCTTTTTTCTGATTCTGATGGAGATGTTCTCCCAATTCTTCCGGAAAAAAACGAGACACTTGGAAGACGTCGCCCCCGCCGGTCTGACCATGGCGCTCGCGCGGGTTCCCAGGTCCATCGCTTTCGCCTTCGTCGCAGGCGCGATCTGCCCGCCCGCAATCCCTCGCTCGTCGTGCGCGATCTCAACTTCGCCGTCCAGAAAGCCATCGACCGCCTCGTCGATGACCTCTACGGGCTGACGGAAGATGGGATCAAGCTGGTGGAGGAATAGGCGCCGCGAGAATAAGGAGTAGGGATCTTATTGTCCCTTTCTTCGCTGCGGTTGAGGAAGAGAGGCGACAATAGGGTCGCCTCTCCTTAGCTGGCAAAATCACAAATCCCGATGCGCGGCAGTATATTCTCAATCGCCCCCCGGCGGTTGCAGGTTTTGCGGCCCTTTTCCAGCGAGCTGGAAGATGCAAATCAAGCACCGGTGGAAAGATGCATGGCTGGCTACTGGGCGCGCAGGAGCTGGATTTTTTCCTCGGTGATGGCGGCCTCCTTGGGAAGTTTTGCCTTCTCGTAGGCCGTTTTCAGACCGACGAGGGCATTCATGTCGTTAGGGAAGGCGGTGAGGGCGCGCTGGTAGGATTCGATGGCCTCGGTCGGCTTGCCATTGGCGAGGTGGTATTCGCCGAGGCGGATGGCCATCGGCGTGAGGATCATGGGGGGGAACATCATGATTGCCGTGTGTTGGCGGTCGGCTGCGGAGGCGAACCAGTTATAGGCGGCACCGGTTCTGTCCTTGGGGCCGGCCAAAGCGAGTTGGCCCCGGAGGTCGCTGGCCAATACTTCGAGGGCGCGGAAGGCCCGGTTCCAAGCGCTTCGCTCGCCAGTGGCGATGGCGGCGGCTTGGGTTTTGCTGAGGGCCTCGCCGATCTGGCCCATGGCGGTCGTGACGTCCCGGGCCCCGGTGAAATTCTTTTCGTTGATCAAGCGCTGGGTTTCGAAAGCCAGGCGGAGGCCATCGATCCAGAGGCAAGAGAGGGATGTTTTACGGAATTCCCGGGTCTCTTCCGGCTTGGGCAGCGACACGAGGGCCTCGGCGGCGTTTCCGGGTAATCCGCGGTGGAGCAAGATGCGGGCGGGGAGGGTCTTGGCATCCCACATGAGGAGGCGGGCGCCCGGCGAGGAGGCCCGGTCTTTCGGAATCGGGGTGGCGGCGACTTGGCGGGATGCGGCGTAGGCGGTTTCGAAATCACCCTTGGAAACCAGCGCGACAATGCGATAGCACTCCGCTTTCACCCACTCGGGGCAGTCGGCGACCGAGGCTTTGTTTTCCTTCATCCATTTTTCCAAATGGGACGAGGCGCGGCCGAAAGACGTCGCGGCCTTGGCGTGGCGACCGCTGCGCCATTCATAGTGGCCCATCAGATGAAAATACGGGGCGTAGTCCGGACACATCCGGCAAAGTTTCGCGGTAAGGTCGAGCCAAGGGCTGAGGTCGGGACCCTCCGCCCGGATCGAGAGCAGGGCATTGAGCGGAACGGGGCTTTCCGGATATTTTTCGACCAACGCGAGCAGGCTCTTTTCCGCGGCCTCCTGGTCGGGCGTGGCGGTGCCGAACTCGTCGTATCCGCCCCGGCTGAAAAGCGCCGCGAAGATCGTGGCCTGCATGTCGTTGGGAAAACTTGCGGCGACTTTGCGGAAGGCGCTTGCCGCAGCGGCCGGGCCTTCGTCGATGTATTTGATCAGGCCGTAACAATAGCCGCGCTCCAGCTCGGTGCCCTTTCCCTGATCCACCAAATCAAGCAGGCGCCCGGTCACCGCAATGCGCGCCGGGTCGGTCTCGGGGGATGGGGTGAGCAGGGACATGAGCATCCCCCAGTGGGCGAGCAGGCACTCCGGATCCTCCCGCATGGCGGCGGCGAAGTGGCGGCTCGCCTCGAATTCCCACCCGCCGTGGAGTTGATTCATGCCTTGGTTGACGTGGCTCTGGGCCTTTTCGGTGGCGGCGGTGACGGCCATGTGGATGCCGTCGGGGAAATTCATCATGGCTGGTCCGCCCAGCGCTTTGACCGGACCGGGGATCGCCGCCTCGACCCCCGGGGTTGGGGCGGCCTCGGCGCGAACTCCGCCGGTTTGCGGATTTCCGCCCTTGGATGGAGGCGCCTCGATCTTGGGTTGCGCCGGGGGCGTGCCGGTAGCGAAGGAGCATCCGATCAGAAGCGCTGCAATCAGCCGTAATTTCATGGGCGCAAGATGCCCACGGACCGTCCGGATCACCAAGAAAAATGACGCTGGCGTGCGTTCCCCCCGTCCGTTTAGTCTCCGGGCATGAAGCTTGGAGTCATCGGATGCGGGAAAATGGGGACAGCACTCATTCAGGGGGCGATTCGTGCCGGGGTGGTCAGCGCCTCGGACGTGATCGGCTGTGACCTTTACGAAAAATCCCGCGAAGCATTCGCCGGCGCGACGGGATCCCGGGTGACGGCCGACATGGACGCCGTGGTCGCCGCCAGCGAGGTCATTCTCCTTTGCACCAAGCCGCACGATGTCCCGGCGGCCCTCGCGAATGCGGTGGTGGTGGCCGCAGGTGAGAACCGGTTGGTGATTTCCATCGCCGCAGGTGTGACGCTGGCCGCGCTGGAGGCGTTGACTGCGGAAAATTTACGGATCGTCCGCGCCATGCCGAATACGCCCGCCTTGGTGGGCCACGGAGCTGCGGGTTTCTGCCTGGGAGCCCGTGCGAATCCCGCCGACGCGGCGACCGCCCAGTCCCTGCTTGCTGCGGTCGGGCTTGCGGTGGAAGTGCCCGAGCGCCTGATGGATGCGGTCACCGGCCTATCCGGCAGCGGACCGGCGTATATTTACGTGGTCATCGACGCGCTGGCCGACGGCGGCGTGCGGGCGGGTATTCCGCGGGCGGACGCAGTGCGCCTCGCCGCGCAGACCGTCATGGGAGCTGCGGCGATGGTTCTGGAAACCGGAGAGCACCCCGCCGTGCTCAAGGACATGGTCACCTCGCCGGGCGGGACCACCATCGCCGGCCTCGCGGTGCTCGAGCGCCAAGGATTGCGGTCCGCATTGATCGAGGCGGTTGGAGCCGCCACCCAGCGCGCTGCGGAACTTGGAAAGTGATCTATTTTGGGCTTTCACAGCCATTTCCGCCTTCTATGCTCATGCGCATGACCTTCCGGTTCCTTGGCTTCACGTTACTCTCCATCTCCGCGCTTGTTTCCTGTGGTCCGGATGCGGACGCACCCAGCCTCGCCGGAAACACCCAGGCTGCGGCGATCGAGGGTGAATCGTTCTACCAGAAGGCGAAACAGGCCGACGACGACGGCAATGTCAACAAGGCGATCAAGCTCTACGATGAGACCGCGACGCGTTTTCCCTTCGCTCCTTCCGCCCCTCAGGCTCGGTTCCGCCAGGCGGAGCTTCTTCAGCAAAAAGGGGAAATCCTGAAATCCTTTGAAGCCTACGACAAGTTCCTCTCCCGTTTTCAAGGAAGCAGCCTCTACTCCACCGCGCTGAACCGTCAGATCGCCATGGCTCAGTCCGCCGCCGACGGCGACGTGAAATCCAGCCTCATGGGCATCAAAACCAAGCTGTCAGTGGACACAATCGTGGAGATGCTGGAAAAGGTCCGCAATAACGCTCCCAAGTCCGCCGCGGCGGCGAAAGCCCAGTTTACCATCGGCCAGCTCTACGAGGCTAACAAAGATTACAAAAAGGCCATCGCCGCCTACCGCTTGTTGGTCAAAGACCAGCCCGCGAGTCCACAGGCTCCCGAGGCCTTGTTCCGGGTGGGCGTGATTCTAACCGAGGAGGCCGACCGTGGAAACCAGAACCAAGGGAATCTCGATCTCGCCCGCGAGGCCTTCAACGACTACCTGATCCAGTACCCCGGGCACTCGCGCAATGCCGAGGCGCGCAGGCTGGAATCCGGGTTGGGCGGCCGCGACCTGCAGCGCTCCTATGAGGTCGCCGAATTCTATCGGAAAACGGGCAGGCTGGACTCCGCCAAGGTTTACTACCGCGACATCATGGCCCGCAGCAAGTCGGGTGAATTCCACGACAAGGCGCAGGCCCGGCTCAAGGAACTCGGCGAGTGAGCCCCTCACCAACCCCTGGTTCATGAAACTCACGATCTTCCTCGCACCCTTGCTGCTGCTTGCCTCCTGTGCCGGCTATCACCTGGGGGAAACCAAGCCCGCGGCGATGAAGAACGTGAAGACCATCGACGTGAGGATGTTTTCAAATTCCACCTTTCTGCCCCGGGCGAATGCGGTGGCCACCTCTGCCGTGGCGGAAGCCATCGTCCAGGACGGCACCTACCGGATCGCCTCGCTGGACAAGGCGGATTCGATTCTGGAAGGCAACCTCAACAGCATCAAATACCAGCCCATCCGCGGAAGGCGCTTCGACACGCTCCGCCCGGAACAGCTCGTCAACACCTTGACGATCAACTGGAAACTCCTCGATGCGAAAGATCCGACGAAAGTCATCAAATCGGGAACCGCACGAGGCACCAGCGTGTTTTTCGCCAACTCCAACCTCCAGACGGACCGGAATAACGCACTGGCCGACGCCGCCCAGCGCGCCGGCGTGGCCCTCGTCTCGACCCTCGCCGACGGCTACTGAAGCATCCCGGCGGGCGGACGGCAGCTCCGGATCCAGGCTCGTCGATCACCTGTCCGCAGTTCTGGCGGATTTCTCCAATCGGGCAATCAACACGCGAGGTCCGGCACCACCCTCTTCCCGATTGACCGATCTCCCGCAACCCGTGAACCTGCGCCCATGCATTCGATGACAGGATTCGGCAGGGGCTCCGCGGCGACGGACCTGTGGCAGGCCGGCGTGGAAATCAGCGCCGTCAACCGCAAGCAGGCCGAGGTGGTCGTGCAGGCACCCCGCGAACTGAACGAACTCGACGCCCGCATCCGCAAGGCGGTGCTCGCCGTGGTCTCGCGCGGGCGCATCCAGGTCTCTATCAACGTAGAGCGGCCTCTATTCTCCGCCGAAGAGTTCAGTATCAACACAGCGCTGGCCTTGGCATTTTCCAAAACGTTCGGCGTATTGAGCGAGACCGTCGGCTATCCGGTAATTCCCGCCGCTTCGGACTTCCTTCGACAGCCCGGGATCATCGCCGCAGGCGACAGCGAGATCGACGCCGAGGCCGCGTGGCTCGCCGTCGAACCCGCCCTAACCGCCGCGCTCGAGCAACTCGCCGCCATGCGCGAGTCCGAGGGCAGTCACCTGAAAGCGGATTTCCTCGCCCGCCTTGAGACGCTCGTTTCCTTTGCCCGGAAGATCGCCGCCGAGGCCCCCGGTCGCCCGGTCCGCCAGCGGGAGCTGCTCAACAAGCGCCTGCGCGACGCCGGCCTCGAGCTCGATCCCGCCGACGAACGCGTGGTCAAGGAGATCGCGCTCTTCGCCGACCGCTGCGATGTCAGCGAGGAAATCACCCGGCTGGATTCCCACTTCGCGAAATTCCGCGAATACCTCGACGCCGCCGAGCCGCCGGGCCGTGCGTTGGATTTCCTCTGCCAGGAGCTTTTCCGCGAGTTCAACACCATCGGCTCCAAGGCCAACGACGCGTCGATCGCGCAAACCATCGTCGAGGCGAAGACCGAGTTGGAAAAAATCCGCGAGCAGGTGCAGAACGTGGAGTGAGTCAATGCGCCGCGCGCCTTGAGACCCGGCTTCCCGGGAAAAGTCCGCAGCCTCGCCACCGATCCGCCCCTATAACACCGGCAACCGCGGTTTGGATGGCCCGATGCACGAGGGGGCGGTCCCGGTGATGCTACGGGATCTCCAAATGCCGGTATTCGCCGGCACTGGTGGCGGCGACGGCTGCCACAACGTCGCTGGAGGCGGCGAGAATGCGGCGGAGGTCGTTGGTGGAAAGCTCAAGGATGGTGATGCGCCGACCTGCGAGATTTTGCTGATAGAGCGGAGGTTCTGATCCGAAGTGATGAAGATGTCGAATTCCTTCTCTGCCAGACAGATCAGGTCGCCGTTTTTGATTCCGCCCCAGCCCCGCCATTGCGTGGAGGTGCAGTCATGCCCGGCCAGCAGCTTGTGCATGGGCCACGGCACGCACTCGTCGAGCAATATCTTCATGCCACGGCCAGAAGGACGGATTCGGACCTCTCCAGCAAGGCTCGTGCCGCCTCGATGCTCACGGACGGAAAGCACTCCACGAACTCCCCGAGGGTGTAGTTGTTCTCGAGGTAATCAAAGAGCGTTTTTACGGGCACGCGCGTTCCTTTGAAAACGGGAGTTCCACCCAGAATGTCAGGGTCGGTGGTGATCAAATCCTTCGTATCCACAACGCGGGTAACGTAGGCTTGCTCGTTGGCACTGTCAATTCCGCTCCTTGACCCTCTCCGCCCCATTGCCGAAGACGAATTGCGGAGAACAAGCGGCCAACCGGTCTCGAATGGCGGGCATCTCGATTGCGGTTGCATTGGGCTTTTGCCTTTCCCTCCCGCACGAGAACGGCGGTGGTCTTCTCAAAGCTGGTATGCAAGGTAGTCGTTGAAATGACTTCCCCGGTGGATGGGGCTCGTCGTATTTTTACTGTCGCCATTTGACCTTGCCCCGGCATCCCCAAGCGGGTTGAATCCCGGCGTCCGCTTCGGCGGATGGGGCCTGATAAACCTCACACTGAGCGGTAGGCAATGACCGCAACATTGCCGCCAAACCGAACCCGCAAGGGCCAGGGAGGCGGCGCATGTCCAGGTCGTCCCCACGGGGTCGGCTAAAGGCCGTTGCGGTCGACTCAGTGCGACTTTATCACTCCCCGTCCACCGGAAGGACCCTTCACGTCCTTCCGCTGATGCCCCGCCAGAATTACCGCGATCTCACCCAAGAGCAGCTCGTCTCGCTGCTGGAGGCCCGCGACCGCCGCGCGGCGACGCGTTACGGGCTGGTCTGGGAAACCGATGGTGTTGAGGCGGAACAGGTGCTCAACGGCGATTATGTGGCGCTCGATCTGGTGCCGGAACTTTGCTGCGGCCCGCCGCCGTGGCGGAATTTGGTCATCGAGGGCGACAACTTCGACGCGCTGCGAGCCTTGAAACCCGGCTTTTCAGGAAAAGTCCGCTGCCTCGCCACCGATCCGCCCTACAACACCGGCAACCGCGATTTCCTCTACAACGATCGCTTCATCGACAAGGAAGACCTCTGGCGGCACTCGAAGTGGCTCGAATTCATGTTTCAGCGCCTCACCCTCGCCCGCGACCTGCTCGCCGAGGACGGCGCGGCCTTCATCCACATCGACGACAACGAGGTGTTCAATCTCGGGCTGCTCATGAACAAGGTCTTCGGCGAGAGCAACTTCATCGCGAATTGCATCTGGCAGAAAGTTTTTGCCCCGAAAAACACGGCAAAGCATTTCTCTGACGATCACGAGTATGTGCTTTGTTACGCGAACTCGTCGGAGTTGTGGCGTCCAAATCTGATTCAGCGATCGGTCGAGGCGAGCGATAGATACAAAAATTCGGACAATGATCCTCGTGGTCCTTGGACTTCTGGTGATCTACAGGCACGGAATCCCTATTCGGCTGGAATCTATCCAATTACTTGTCCGTCTGGACGAGTCATTCCCGGACCTGGAGCGGGTTCTTACTGGCGGGTGTCCAAGAACAAGCTCGAAGAGTGGGACAAAGATGGAAGGATCTGGTGGGGAAAGAGCGGCGATGGAATGCCACGGGTGAAACGATTCTTGAGCGAGGTCAAAGAGGGAATCGTTCCGCAAACCCTTTGGACTCACTCTGAAGTTGGTCATACTCAGGAAGCGAAAAAGGAAATTCTCGGGATACTGGATTTCGATAAGCCACAAGACGTCTTCTCCACTCCCAAACCCACACGCCTTCTCGACCGCATTCTGCAAATCGGCTGCAACGCCAAAGGCATCGTTCTCGATATTTTCGCCGGATCAGGAACCACCGGCCACGCGGTGTTGAAAGCCAATGCGGCGGATGGCGGAAGCCGGAGATTCGTGATGGTCTCCAACCGTGAGGCGACGGCGGAGGAACCGGACAAGAATCTTTGCCGT
>JAIFNK010000303.1:0-13712 GCA_020047775.1 Akkermansia sp.
CGCTGACCGGTTGGCCGCTGCAAACGATGAGATCGTGTTTCCAGGTCCACGTATCAGCGGCGCTGTTGACTTTGGTGAAGTCCTCCGCGGTCATCGCACGCCAACCCGGTTGGGTGTCGTCGATGACCGGCTTCACCGGATCGGCGGTGAGACCGGTGGGAAAAATCAGGCAGGCTAACAGTAGCAGTCGAAGGCGGGAGCGCATGGTGGAATGTTGTCGGTTCATCCGTTGAGAGTCCAGCCGTCGCGATATTTGCGTTTAAACAGGGCTTTGGCTTCGGCGTGATTGGTGATCAGGCCTTTGGCTCCGTCGTATTCCAAGGTTTCGCCCGTGCGGTAGGCGATCAGGCCTAGCAGCATTTGCTCGATGAGAAGCGAGTGGTATTCGAAGTTGCAGCAGATCTCCTTGGACGGATCCTTGCAGGCATCGACCCATTGCTGCTGGAACTGGCCAATGGGCGGAAGCTGGTCTTTTTTGGCACGAGGCTTGTAGTAGCTCAGGTCCGGGTCTTTTCCGGATGGAATGAGCAGACGCTTGGTGTAGTCGGCGATCAGGAAGCCCTCGCTGCCTTTGAACATTACACCGTGGCCGATGGTATTTAGGTCGATGAACTCCCTGGGACTGCGCGGCAAGGAACCGCCCTGGTGCCAACTGACCTGGATCGGGCCGCGCCAGTCGTTGGCGGGATGGTCAAAATGAATTTCCAAAAGGACCGGGGTAACATCCGGGTTGAAGGGTTCCCCGCTGGCCTTGATCGTGGTCGGGCTGGTGGCATCGATGGTGTTCCAGACGAAGTCCATCATGTGGCTGCCCATGTCGCCGATCTGGCCCAGGCCCCAGTCCCAAAACATGTTCCACTGCAAGCAATTGGCACCGGGTTTCCCGACAAAGTAGTCCGGGTGGTAGGGGCGCTCCGGCGAGGGGCCGAGCCAAAGGTCCCAGTGCAGGCCGGTCGGTGGTTTGCCTTGGGCGGGGAAATAACCGTCGCGCGGGATTTTGCGGTTCCCCCAGCCGACCGCGGACTGCAACTCGCCGATGGCGCCATCGCGAACCATTTCCTTCACCCGCGCGTAGTTGTCCTGGGCATGCATCTGCGTGCCGCACTGGGTGGCGATCTTGCCTTTTTTACCCAACCAGTTTGCGCGAAGCGTGCGGGCTTCCTCGACACTGATCGCAAGGGGTTTTTCGCAGTAAACATGGAGGCCGCGGTTGAGCGCCCAATTGGAGATGAAGGCATGATGGTGGTCGGCGGTGCAGATCACCACCGCATCCAGGTTTTTATGATCGAGGCACTTGCGCCAGTCGATGTAGGTCTCGGCTTTGGGGAATTCCTTCAAGGCAGGTGCGAAATGGGCCTCGTTGATGTCGCAAATGGCGACGACATTCTGTTCTTTCAACCATGCGTAGTGACCGGTGGCGCGCCCCCAGGCGCCGATCAGCGCGATGTTGAGTTTGTCATTCGGCGAGTTCGTGCCGGCCATGATGCCACTGGGCAGAATCAAGAGCCCTGCTCCGGCGAGGGACGACTGCTTGAGAAAGGAACGCCGATCGAGGATGAATGGTTGGGTTTCCATAGATGCATTGACTTACACCTCGATGATGCGTGTTTTATCAGATGCCGTCTAAAAATTGGCGCGCGGGTCTTCCGTCCAATGCCTTTAAGATTGGGAGACGGGCGCGTTTTTTACACCAACGGTGTTGCGACCTCCAGCCCAAGGTTGCCGGTGACGGCTACCTTGGGAACCGGTTTCCCAATCTTCCGAACTCCAACGGAATTCCGGCCCGGGCGGACAGCGGGCAGTCCTGACGTTCACGAGCCGGCGAGCAGGGAAAGGTAGCGGGCTTTGAAATCATCGGCCTCGTGGCGCAGAGTGTGCACCGTGACCAGCGAGTTTTCGGCTTTTGCCTTGGCGGTGGCGAGTTCATTGGAGTGGGATTCAAGCCCGAGTTCGAGTGTTGCAAGCGCACTGCGAGCCGCAGCGAGGGCGGCTTCCGCGCCAGCGAGGGTGTCCAGGTCCGCGATGGCCTGCCGCGCAGTGGCAATGGCGGTGCATTGGATTTCCACGGCCTTGGCGAGTGCTTTGAAATCGGCGATCAGAGCCTCCGCCCGGGCGTCTTGGAGTTCGGCTTCGGCGCGGATTTTCATCGACCGGGAATGGTGACCCGCGGCGGTCCAGTGGCGCTCGCGGACTATCAGCTCGGCGTTTTCAGGATGTTTGAGGATTTCCTCGCGCAGGGAAACCAAGCGTTGTTCGATCGACGGTGGATTCGCATCGAAGCCTCCGACCACTTTTCCGCTGGCGATCTCCCAGGCGGTGATCCGGCCGCGGTAGTCGGCGGCGAAGGCGCGCTTGCCCTCGGAATCGATGGCCACGGCCACCGGCAGATCTGCCTGGTCCTTGATCTCGCGCAACAGGCTGAAATCCGGTTTCCACAACTTCACCGTGCGGTCGCGGCCGGAGGTGATGAACGAGCCGTCACGCGCCCAGGCGAAGGCGAGCACGCCACCCGGATGTGCATCGAGTTTCCGGACTTCGCTGCCGCCATTCATGTCCCAAAATCGCACGCTGCCGTCCTCCGAAGCACTGGCTAACAAATTGGAATCCGTGCGGAAGGAAATCGCGGTGATGCCCGCCTGATGGGCGCGCAGGGTGTGGAACTCGCTGGCACCATCCGCCTCCCAGACCCACACGCCGCCATTGCGGTCGCCGGTGGCTAGCAGGACGCCATCGGGCGAGAAATCCAGCGCGGTGACCCAGTCGCTGTGTTTCTTGATCGAGTGGAGCTGCGAGCCATCCTCCGGCTTCCAGATCTTGATGAGGCGGGATGGCGAGCCGGTGGCAATCATCGAGAGGTCCGGCCTGAGGTCCGCGGCGAGCACGCTGTCGAACTCCTTCGCGGCGACCAGCATGCGCTCGCCGGTGACCACGTCGAAGGTGACGGTGACGCCGGATTTTCCAGGCACGCCGCCGCCGACGATCAGGTAGCGGGCGTTCGGCGTGAAGGCGAGGGCGACCGGATCACCTTCGGGAAAAGGCAGGATGCCGGCGAGTTCCAGCGAGTTCGTATCATATAACAAAACCTGCCGCTGGCCGGTGACGGCGAGCAGTGGTGCCCACGGTGAGGCCACCATGGCATGCACCGATGAGGCCCGGGCGGAAAGCACCGGAGGATCCAACAACACATGTTCCGGCATCGGCGGCGGCCCCGTCGGCCGGGCACCCGCGGCGGAGGTGAGTGCGGTGTCGAATTTCGGTTTCGAGGCCTTTCGTGCGGTGGACCCCTTGTTTTCCAGCAGTCCGTCTTCGATCCATGTTTGCAGGAGCTTCACCTGTGCGCTACCGAGTTTGTCGCCCTCGGGCGGCATGGTGGGTTCAGCTGTGTGCATGACCACGGCGATGAGCTTGGATCCGGCATCGCCGGGCTCGGCGATCCTGCCGCCGGAGCTGCCCTTCATGGCACCGGAGTAGGTTGATAGATCGAGTCCGCCCTTGGTCTTGTCCGGGTTGTGGCAGTTCAGGCAACTCTGCTGGAAGATCGGCAGGATGTGATCGTCATAGGTGATCTTCTCCGCGGCAGCCAAGGATACGCCGGCGGCTCCCAGTGCCAGGACGGTGATCAATGCTGCGTGGTCGCTGCGCATGGCGGGTGTGGCCTTCAATGGTTGAAAATGAATTCCTTCGAGTTCAAGAGCGCCCAGAAGATGTCATCGAGGATCTGTTGTTTTTCCGCGGGATTTTTCCCCTCATTCACGGCGGCCACAAGTTTGGTGACTTCATCCGCCACCGGTTCGCGGCAGACGGTCCGCAGGTAAAGCTGGCGGATGATTTCCTCCGGCGGCTTGTTTCCCTTGAGCATCGTCTCGACCTGTTTGCCCTGCTGGATCCGCTTGTGGGTGGAGTCGCCATTGAGCAGGTGGAGCGCCTGGGAGAGGTTCGGCTCCATCTTCACCTCGCAGGAGCAAACCGTGGTGCGCGTGGCGCGGCCGAAGGTGGTGAGGAAGTAGTTGGACGTGTTGCCATCGGCGATCTGCACGGCGTGCGAACCCATCGGCAGGCCCTTGAATTTGTTAGGCGTGGCGGTGACCTGTGAGATGCAGTCCAACAGCACCTCGGCGCGGAGGCGGCGCACGGTGGCGCGGGAGAAATTCCGGGTGTCGGTGGTGTTGGTCTCGTTGGTGGCGCTGGAGAGTTGATAGGTGCGCGAGTTGCAGATGTCGCGCACCAGCCGGCGCAGGTCGTAGTTGGATGCGACAAAGGTTTCCGAGAGGGCCGCGAGCAGCGCGGGATTGGACGGTGGATTGGAAATCCGCACGTCATCGACGGGATCGGTGATGCCGATGCCGAAAAAATGCGACCACACGATGTTGGAGACATTGCGCGCGAACCACGGGTTTCCGGCGGAGGTCAGCCATTCCGCCATCGCCTCGCGGCGTGATTTTTTTCCGAAGTCGTCCGGGGTCGCGGCCCCGAGGAAGCGCGGCTTGACGGGCTTCTTGGTCACGAGATGCGGAACCTCGCCGCTGCCGTCGAAGATGATGCGTTCCCGCGGGTCTTCGGCCGGCTTGCGTTTCACCTGCGCGAAAAACGAGGCGAAGCCGTAGTAGTCGTCCATCGTCCAGCGGTCGAAGGGGTGGTTGTGACACTGCGCGCACTGGATGCGCGTGCCCATGAATACCTGCGCGACATTCTCGGTGAGCTTGAGCACGTTCTGCTCGATTTGATAGAAATTGGTGGACGGGCTGGAGAAAGTGCCGCCTTCCGACGCGAGCAACTCGCGGACGATTTCATTGAGCGGAACATTCGCGGCGATGCGCTCGCGCAGCCAGTTGTGATAGCCGAGCGCCGCCTTGTAGGAAACCTGCTGCGGGCCGTTGTTGAAGGTGCGGATTTGCAGCAGCTCCGCCCATTTCATCACCCAGATGTCGGAGAACTCCTTGCGGGCGATCAACTCGTCCACCAGCGCCGCGCGTTTCCCAGGAGTGGTGTCGGCGAGAAACTTTTCGCGCTCCGCGGGCTTGGGAAGCTGGCCGATCACATCGATGAACACGCGCCGCAGGAAGGTCTCATCGTCGCACAACGGCGCGGGGATGATGCGCAGCTTGTGGAGCTTCTCGTGCACGTGCTTGTCGATATAGTTGGCCTCCGGCAGTTCCGGGCGCGTGTATTCCAGATCTTTCGGGATGACGATGGCCTGGGCGACCTCGGTGAAGCTCATGAAGCGTCCTAGCAGGAATGCCTCGCCGCGGTTCTTCGAGGTGGACAGCCCGCTGCGCGGATGGATGGTCACCGAGTCGTCGTTGGAGGTGGAGAAGGAGGAAAGCGTGGAGACATCGCGGTCGCTGCCATCGGAATACGTGGCCCTGACGGTGAACGGGGTTTCCAGGTCCCCGCCTTTGAGCACGACCTGGGCGGGCTCGATGGTGATGCCGGTGGGCTTGGGGATTTCGCCCTTGTCGTATTCGGCGCCGGATTCGATCCATGCGACGAGCGTCTGATAGAGAGAGCTCTCCTGATCAAACAGCTTGCCGCCGGTGTGGGGCACGCTGCCGGTCGCCTTGGTGAGCAGCAGCGATTCCTTTGGAATGGCGAGGTTGATCCGGCGGCCCGGATTTTCGCGGGTCAGGCGGAAATGATCGCCTTCGGGATCGAAGCCGTAGAGTGTTAGATGAAAGCCATCCTTGCCGCTCGCGGAGCCGTGGCACGAGCCGGTGTTGCAACCGGAGGAGGTTAGCACCGGCATCACGTCGAGCTGGAACGACAGCGGCCGCGGCGTGGCGGCTTGCTTCACCACCACCGGCACTTCGGTTTTCAGGCCGCAGTATTCCAGCGTCAAAGTCGTTGCTCCATCCTTGAGCGGCTTGAGCAGGGTGCCTTCGAGTTTCGCCAGCGAGGGATCGGCGAGTGTGGCCTTCACCTGGCGGGTGATGTCCTGCGTCGCGGCATCGTTGAAACGGGCGACGACCAGCAGCTTGTGGAAATCCGCCGCGGTTTCGAGCGTCACGTTTTTCGGAAACGCCTCGATGGCGCCGATCGCCGGATCCGGCGGGGCATTCCAGTCGGGCAGCGCGGTCTTCGGACGCGGGGCGAGCACGATGCCATCCGGCCACGGTGCGCCCTGCTTGATCCACGATTCAAGGATCGCGATTTGCTCCACGGCGAGCGGCTTGCCTTTCGGAGGCATGATTTCCTCGTCGTCCTCATCGAGTTTCACGCGGACCAGCAGCTCGGATTTTGCGGGTTGATCGAGGTCGATGGCCGCGCCGGATTCGCCGCCTTTGAGAAACGCGTCGCGAGTTGTTAGTAGAAGCTCGCCCTTGGTTTTTTCCGGGCAATGGCAGGATAGGCAGCGGGTTTCCAGAAGCAGCCGGGCCTGCTCGAACGAATCCGCGGCGGATGCGGCGAGCGAGAGCGAAAACATCAACAGTGGGACGGATCTCATGGAGTCTTGCCGCCGCGTTGGCGGAGTTGTTCGAGACGGGAGAGTGGCTTTTCGCCGGGAGTGGGCGCGACGGGTTTGGCGTCCGCCTTGGTCACCGCGGCAGTGGGTGGGTCGATGCGCAGGGTGCCGCCCTGCCCGACCTGATGGAGAATGGTGTGGCCGTTTTCCGGCACGGTCACGCGGCAGAAGAGCGCGGTGTGTTTTCCGGTCTTGGCATCGGCGGCGATTTCGACGGGGAACTGCACCTCGGCCTGGCCATGCGGAAAGGAGACCGACCGGGATTTCGCGCCATGTGGCAATCCTAGCAGCTCGGCGGTGGCCGTGCCGGTGAAGTTCGCTGTGTAATCGACCTTACAGGCCATGGTGACCGGTTTGCCTTGTTCGGCGGCGGCCATGTCGATGGTCATGGCGAGATAGGGTTCGGCAATGCGCAAGGGCACCAGCGCGGTGGAGACGAGCACCGGTCCCTGCGGCGTTTTGGCTTCGCCCGCCACACAGACCTGCCACTCGCCGGGAGTGGCGTCGGCGGTGGCATTGACCTCGTAGAGTGCTTCTAACTTGTCACCGGGCAGGGTGAGGTTCACCGGCGTGCCGATGCCCGGCGGATTCCACACGAAGCGCAGGGTGATGGGTTCGGCATAACCTTGCTTGCGGGTGGCGCGGACTTTCAGGTGCAGCGTGCCGTTTTTCACGATCGGGACGGGAGGCGCTTCGAGTTCGATCCGAAACGGTGCTTCATCGATCACCGCCACCGCGATGCGGTCGGATTCGGCGGAGTGGTAAGCGCCCTGGTTGTTTACCTCCACATGATGGACGACATCGCGCAGCATGCCTTCGAGCGGTGGTGCGTCACCGGCGGACTTCACCTTGAAGCGGTGCAAGGCACCAGCCAGCGGAGCATCTGCGGCGGCCTCGAAAACGACGGGCGCGGTATTTGCCGCGCGCGGGATCTGCGGGGCTTTCAGCGAAACTCCGGCAGGCAGGCTTTCGGCTTCGAATTTCAGATCGCAGCCGATGTTTTCGCGGGTGAAATTGACCACGGCGGCGTAGCGGTTGCCGCGCGGCACGCTGATGACCTTGCCCTTCTGCGAGTCGTTGCGTTCGACGACCGGCAGCGAGGCACCGATGGCGGCGCTGCGGCGGGTGACTTCGAGTCGATAGGTGAAATCCGGGCCGCCGCGCTGCAGATGATCGCGGATCACCGCGTGGTATTCGCCATCTTCCGGAGCGGTCCACGGGAGGATCGGATCAAGGCCGCCCTGGTCGTCGTTGTTGGCGAGGTTTTTGCCCTTCGCATCGCGCACGGCGAGCACCGCATCGAGCGGCGAGCGGAGTTCGCGGGCGAGCACCTTGAGTGTTAGATTATCGCCCTTGGCCGCCTTGAAGCGGATGAAATCCACATCCTGCTTTTCGCCGATGATGCCATGCATGGCGAAGGGAATGTCCGGTGCCGGACTCGCCTCCTTGGTGCTGGCGTTGGGCTCCGCCTCGATCGCGGAGGCCAGCGGCGAGACCATGATCCAGAGCGGCGAGGGCGCGGACATGCCATCCCGCGAGGGAAACAAGGGGAAGCGCCCGCTCGCACCGGCGGGGATCGCGATGGCTTCGGTGAACTCGCCGGCAGGATCCCCGATGAATTTGAACCCCGTCGTTTCACCCGCCCTCGCTCCATTCGGAAACACCGCGGTCGGGCGGGTGAAGGTGCCGATGCTCAATCGATACTGGCAGGCATCGCTGCCTTCGTAGGCCGCCTCCCGGACGATCACCCGATAGTCGCCATCCTCGGGAATCAGGACCGAAACAAACGAGTCGGTGCGCAGCAGTGGCGCATCGTCGCAGGCGGCGATTTCAAAACCTTTGGCATCAACAATGGCCACATGGCTGTCGAACAAGGTCCGGCCAAGACGCATGGCTTCCACCTCGGCGCTGAAGCGCTGGCCCTTTTTCAAACTACACACGTAGTAGTCCACATCCTCCAACTTGACGACCCCCTGGCCGGTGGTGTTAGGTTCGATCCGCTGTGCCTGCTCCGGCGTGTCATTGGGATCGCTCTCGTCCACGGTGGGGAACTGGCCGACAAAAAACGAGCGCAGGTAGGTGATCCCGCCCTTGCCGCGGATGCGGAACTGGTGCTCGCCAAGCGGCGCATCCGGGCGGATGAAAATTTTCGCGGTCGCGTGTTTGTCGTTTTCCGCCGCGAACGAGCGGACTTCGATGCCCGGTTGATAGGCGAGCAGTTCCTGCAGGCCGTCGAGGCGTTCGCCATGGAAATGCATCACCAATTCCGTTCCGCGCTGGCCGCCGCGGGGCTCGATCCGGTCCAGCACCGGCGAGAAGCCGGCCATGGCCGTCCCGCAGCAAAGCAGCGCGAGTGTGAGGCGGGCGATCATGCTTTTTTGGCAAGAAGCGCGTCGACCACCTGGCCGCCAGCGACGATTTCGATAGGACGTCCGCCAGGGGACATCAGTTCCTTGTCCGCGGTGATGCCGATCTGGTTGTAGATCGTGGTGGAAAGGTCGGTCACGGTGAGACCGTCAGTATCGACACCGCCGCCGAGGGCGTCCGATGAACCGTGGACGTAGCCTTGCTTGAAACCGCCGCCGGCCATCATCACCGAGAACACGTTAGGCCAGTGGTCGCGGCCGCCGGTCGGATTGATTTTCGGCGTGCGGCCGAATTCCGAGGTGACCATGACGAGGGTGGAGTCGAGCATGCCGCGGCGTTCGAGATCGCGGATCAGGGTTGCGATGGCCTTGTCCACCGGCGGGAGTTGGGTTTCGATGCCGGCCTTGATGTTGTCGTGGTGGTCCCAGCCACCGGCGCTCAGCGAAACGAAGCGCGTCCCGGCCTCTATAAGGCGGCGGGCGAGCAACATGCGCATGCCGGCTTCGGTGCGGCCGTATTCGTCCTTGATGGCATC
This sequence comes from Akkermansia sp., assembly GCA_020047775.1. Classification (GTDB taxonomy): domain Bacteria; phylum Verrucomicrobiota; class Verrucomicrobiia; order Verrucomicrobiales; family Akkermansiaceae; genus Luteolibacter. The sequence goes on from JAIFNK010000303.1 coordinate 9,363, forward strand.
CGGCTCGGCTTTGAGGTTGAATGCCTCGCGCGCCGTTTCCGAGGCGATGAGTTTGTAGGCGTGTTGATAGAAAGCGTCCATCGAGTCGATGGCATCGGATTTTTCCAAGGAGCGGAAGTGGGAGTCCACCGTTTCGAGCAGCGAGCGCCGGCGCGAGAAGCGGAACTCGTCGCAGCCGCCGGGCAGGTTGAGGTCGCGCACCTGGAAATCACCCTTGACCGGATCCGAACCGATCGCGAAGGGGCCGAATGCCGAGGATAGATAGCCAGAACCGGCGAATTCATTCGGCACGGTGGGCACGCAAACGTAAGGCGGCAGGTTGTTTTTCGAACCGAGTTCGTGCGAGATCACCGAGCCATAGGATGGATAATCCAGCGCCGGCGACGGGCGGTAGCCAGTGAACATGTTGTGGGTGCCGCGCTCGTGGGCGGCCTCGCCGTGGGACATCGAGCGGATGATCGTCAGCTTGTCGGCGATCGCGGCGAGGTGCTTCATTTTCTCGCCGAACTGGACCCCGGAAAGTTTGGTGTCGATGGCGCCGAAAGGCCCGCGGTATTCGGCGGGGGCGTAGGGTTTCGGATCGAAGGATTCCTGATGCGCCATGCCGCCGGGCAGGAAGATGTGGATGATGCCCTTCGCCACGCCTTCGCGCGTCTCGTAGAATTTCTGCGCGCCCATCGCCTGGTGGCGGAGGAACTGCGGCAGCGTCAAGCCGAGCCCGCCGAGCCCGCCGAGCAGGCCGACATGGAGGAACTCGCGGCGCGATGTGTAGCGGTCGAGTGGATTGCCGGGACAGATGGGTTTCATCGGTGTAAATGGATATAAAAATACACTACGCCGGGAATAAACCACTCTATTTCATCAGAATCTCCACGAGGATCATCCTCCGCGGGTTTTCCGCGGTTTGAACGGCGTCACGCCCAATGCTGTCAGTTTAAGAATTTTTAACCGCAGATGGCCGCAAGATGCTCCAGCGTGGTGCCGCAACAACCGCCGACGATTTTCGCCCCGGCATCCACCGCGCGGCGGACCGCCTCGTCCACCGTGGTTCCCATCATCGTCCGGAATTCACCGCCCGCGGTTTTCTGGAACGCATAGGTGGCGATCGCCGGCACCCCCGGATCGCAGGCCAGCGCGGCTTCGATTCCTAACATCATCTCGGCGGGATCGTTTCCACCACGGATTCGCGCTCCCCATCGATGCCGGATGCCGCGGGTGTTCGTCGTCCAGCGCATCGTGCCGGGAACCAAGGGGCGTCCGCTTGGGGAAATTGAGCGAAACCGGCGGGTCCGGATCACAGAACATCATTTCATGATGGAACAAGTCGTGCCCGTGCGTAACATCCAGCCATGAAACTGATTTCACGCATCATCGCCGCATCATTGGTTCTCGCACTGCCCGCAGCGGCGGCCGGGAAACTCAAGGCCCTCATCGTCGATGGGCAGAACAACCACGCGGTATGGCCAAAATCGACGGTCATGATGAAACAATACCTCGAAGGCAGCGGCCTGTTCGAGGTGGAGGTCGCAAGGACGAAATTCATCTCCAACTTCAAACGCGAGAAGGATTGGCTGCCACTGGCCGGTGCCGGCGAAGCGGAGGGAACCGAGAAACCCGTGCCGGATCCGGATTTCTCACCCGATTTCGCGAAATACGCCATCGTCGTCAGCAACTTCGGCTTCGGTGCCGCCGACTGGCCGGAAGCGACGCGGCACAATCTGGAGACCTACATGAAAAACGGTGGCGGACTTGTCATCGTCCACGCCGCAGATAACAGTTGGGGAAATTGGGAAGAGTTCAACCGCATGATCGGCCTCGGCGGATGGGGCGGCCGCAACGAGAAATCCGGACCCTATGTCTATTACGATGCCGAGGGGAAAATCATCCGGGACCCCAGCGCCGGCAAGTGCGGCGGACACGGCCCACAAAACGAATTCGTGGTCACCATGCGGGACAAAACCCACCCGATTACCAAGGATCTTCCCGATTTCTGGATGCACACCAAGGACGAATGCTATTCGCGCCTGCGCGGCCCCGCCGAGAACATGACGATTCTCGCCACTGCGGCGGACACGCCGGAACTCAAGGCAGCAGGCAGGAACGAGCCGATGTTGATGGTGATCGATTACGGCAAAGGCCGCGTGTTCCACACCACGCTTGGCCACGACACCGAGGCATTCGAGGGTGTCGGATTCATCACCACTTTCCTCCGGGGCTCGGAATGGGCGGCGACCGGCAAAGTGACCTTGCCAATCCCAAAGGATTTCCCCTCCGCAGCGAAATCGACCTCACGGGGCTTCGAGCTGAAAAAGTGACCGGCGCCGCGGCCTAACTGGCCGATGGTTCTTCACGGCTTCTTGGAAAATTTCCGGAAGCGCGCGCGGATCATTCAAGGACCGGACTGCAATGGCAAACACGGGATTCCCGCAGGCCTCGCGAATATCCGCGGTGTAAACGAAAACATCCCGTGAAGCGAGACGTATGGAGTGACGAGATGAAGCCTGTATCCGTCCTCCGATTCGCCGTTGTTAGCAGCATCCACATCGTGTTTTGGGCGGCCCCGTGCGGGCCGCTGGCCGCGCGCGATATCCATGTGGCGGTGACCGGCGATGATTCCGCCGATGGCAGCGCGGCAAAGCCGCTGCGGACGATTCAGGCGGCGGCCAGGCAGGCGATCCCCGGCGATGTGGTCACGGTGCGTGAGGGCGTCTATCGCGAGCGCATCGACCCGCCGCGCGGCGGCGGGTCCGAGGCTACGCGCATCGTCTATCAAGCCGCTCCCGGGGAGAAGGTTTCCATCAAGGGTTCCGAAGTGGTCAAGGGCTGGGAAAAGGTGGAACACGACACATGGAGGGTGGTCTTGCCGAACTCGTTCTTCGGGGGGTTCAACCCCTACGCCGATCTGATCAAGGGCGACTGGTTCAAAGCGAATAACCGCGAGCACCACACGGGAGCGGTCTATCTCGACGGCCACTGGCTGGTCGAGGCGGCCAAACAGGAAGAGGTGATGAAGCCGACCGGGAAGCAGCCGCTTTGGTTCGCAACTGTCGATGAAAACAACACGACCCTTGTGGCGCAGTTTCCCGGCACGGATCCGAATCGCGAGGGCATCGAGATCAACGCCAGACAGGCGGTTTTCTATCCGAGCCTAACGGGCCGAAATTTCATCACCGTGCGCGGCTTCACCCTCGAACACGCGGCCACCAACTGGGCACCGCCGACCGCCGGGCAAGTCGGCCTGATCGGCACCCACTGGAGCAAGGGCTGGGTCATCGAGAACAACACGATCCGCTACTCGGTCTGCAGCGGCGTGACGCTGGGCAAGCACGGCGACAAGTTCGACAACCAATCACAGAACTCCGCCGAGGGCTATGTGGAAACCATCAAGCGCGGGCTCGCCGCCGGGTGGTCGAAGGACAACATCGGCCACCACGTGGTTCGCGGAAACCATATCTCGCACTGCGAACAAACCGGCATCTGTGGCAGCCTCGGCCCGGCGTTCAGCACGATTTCCGGCAACGAAATCCACGACATCCACGTCCGCCAGTTGTTCGGGGGCGCGGAAATGGCCGGGATCAAGTTCCATGGCGCCATCGACACCGTGATCAGTGACAACCACATCTACCGGGCCGGTCGCGGAATCTGGCTCGACTGGATGACCCAGGGGACGCGGGTGACGCGCAACCTGGTCCACGATGTCTCGCCGTACGAGGATCTGTTCGTCGAGGTCAACCACGGTCCTTTCCTGGTCGATCACAACTTCTTCCTCTCCGGAGTTTCCTTGCGCGACGTGTCCCAGGGTGGCGCTTACGCGCACAACTATTTCGCCGGGAAGATCAACACCAATCCGGATCGCGGCCGGGACACCCCGTGGCAGGAGGAACACGGGACCCGAATCGCCGGGCTATCCAATACCAAGGGCGGCGACAACCGGTTTTTCAACAACCTCTTCGTCGGCCCCGCCAGGCTCGACGGCTATGACAACTCCGCGCTCCCTAACAAAATCGCGGGCAATTTATTCCTCAAGGGTGCCAAGCCGTCGAAATACGAGCCCGCGCCGCAGGTCCGGCCGGACTTCGATCCCGCGCTCAAGCTGCGCGAGGTGGGCGGGAAGTGGTTGTTGGAGTTTGATGCGGGTTGGGGCGGAGCACCCGCCGGACCGCTGGTCACTTCACAACTCCTCGGCAAGGCGGCAATCCCCGGCCAAGCCTTCGTGCACCCCGATGGTGCACCCTACCAGCTCGACCACGACTACCTGGGTATCCCCCACGCCAGCGAGCATCCCCTACCCGGCCCTTTCGCGGCACCGGCGGGCGGCGACAAGGCAATTCAAGTTTGGCCTGTTACCCG
>JAIFNK010000303.1:13753-18631 GCA_020047775.1 Akkermansia sp.
GGCGGGCGGCGACAAGGCAATTCAAGTTTGGCCTGTTACCCGCAAGCTGTAAACCTTGCCATTACTTCAATGGTTAAGCATTGAATCATACCCGCTTCAGGTCCGGCATTGATGATGGCAAAGAGGTCGAAGGCATCGGCCAGCGAGATTGAGCCGGCCCGCCTGCTCGATGGCGGCGCGAACCTCGAAACCAATTCTAGCGCCCCCATTCCTGAATCCAATCTTGCCGCCATACCCTTTACCAAAACCCCTCCGTCCAAAATGAAGCCTGTTTGTCTGTCCTTGGAAAATGTGAAACTTCAAACGGTCGGTCACTCCGGACCACAAGTGTCATTTTTGATTCGTGAAGGGGAAATGGTGGGCGTGGCAGGGACCTGGTCCGAGGGCCTATCGGAGTTGCTGCAGATCATATGCGGATGGAAGCATCCTGCTGCCGGTGTTGTCTCGTTTATGGGGGAATCGGTATCGGGCAAATCAGTGGTCGCCATAAAAGCGAGCGGGTTGGAGTCCACCTTGTTCCGCGCCAACTGGTATCGGCGATTTTTCGACAGACTTCGTCCACCGTCCATCGAGATGCGGCTGATGCGGGTTATGAAAAACCGTCTCAATGATCAAGCCATGCAGAATCTGGAAGCTGCCCTCCGTTTGTTCTCGCTTGAACAATATCGCAATTACCATTCAAGACAATCACCTGCAAACACCTCCCAACGCTGTGACCTTGCGGAGATGTTGCTACGTCGCCCGAAATTAATGGTTCTTCACAAGCCTTTTGCTGGACTGGATCCAAACCAGATCGAACAACTCTCGCGCATGCTGTTTGAAGTTTGTTCCGGGAATGGCATTTCAATCCTGCTCACGACTGAAACCGTTCCGGCATCCGCCTGTCTTTTTGATCGGATGTTTCGATTGGATGCGACGGGACTTGAATCTATCCAACACCCTTTTCCCCGCCCTCCGGTCCCCACGTGAGCTTTCTCCGGGGGCAGTAGTAAATGTAAACGAGGTCATGCATTTGCCCAACCGAACCCGGGCGGGCTCTCCGACTGGTAAATTTTGCGAATTGTGGACACCCCGCATCCCTCAGTCCGCGCCGCGCAGCCCGGTGAGTTGCATCAACCGGCTCGTTTGCGCGTAGGCTTCCGTGACCCATTCCACAATGCGTCCGGGATCGGGCGGATATTCCAGCTCGATGGAGACGACTCCATCGATCTTCAATTCCTTGATGGCTTGCAAATATGGCTCAAACTTCACGATGCCGCGCCCGGGCGGAAGATCACCGTGGACTTTGCCGTCGCAGTCGCTGATGTGGACGTGGATGGCCTTGCCCTTCAGCTTTATCAAATCCAGGGGACTACTGTCAGACAAAACGAGGTGATTCACATCGATGTTCGCGCGCACCCGGGGGTGGTTGCAGTCTTTGATGAACCGCGCCATTTCATCGACGTTGTTGAGCAGACTCTGCCGGAAGGGCTCCAACTCCAAGGCGATGTCCACATTCTTCCGGGCGGCGTAATCGCCGATTTCGCGGCAGGTCTCGATGGCCCACTGCCATTGGGCGGCGGGCGGGATGACTTCGCGCTGCCAGATATACTCGCCGAGCACGAGAAGGATGTTCTTTGCTCCGAATTCAGCGGCGAGATCCACGAACTTCTTGCAACGCCCGACGTGGAAGGCGCGCACGGGATCGTTGAAATCGATCAGCCCGGTCGCCACGACCGGCAGCGAGACAATCGGCAGGTTTCCCTTCCCGCAGGTGCGCGCGATGAGCAGTTTTTCCTTTTTGGAAATCGTCATCGCCTCGGTGAAGATGTCCACGCAATCGAAGCCGATGCGGGCGATGTGTTTGAGGCCGGTGGCGGTGTCCACGCCGGCTTGCCCGAACGCGCTGTTGATGATGCCGAGTTTCATGGTTGTGTCTGTGGTTCTGGTGTTAGTCAGTGATTTCGGAAAGTTTCACGGATCGTTTTTTTTCCGCACTCAGATATGCGGCGTCCACGAGGGCCATGGTTTTCAAATTATCGCGTCCGCCGATGGCGGGTTCGGTTCCGGTTTCGAGCGCGATGAGCAATTGTCCCATGGTTCCGGCAAAGGCATCCGGAAACCAACTGCCGTCCCACTCCGGCTGGTGAAACCGTTCGTCACCCTTCGCCGCGTAACGCAGGCGCGAGGCGCTGGTGTAGGGATCCTTGCACCAGCCGAGATCGCCGATGGCGAGACCATTCATACCCTCGATGCGCCACTCGATGCCGATGTCCGCCGGACACCCCTCTTTCGCCGGACCCGTCCAAGTATCGTCAATCGCCACACAGCGCAGGCCGTCGGCGTATTCCAGGATGTAGGTGCAGATGCCATCGGTATGCGGAAACGTCGTGCGCGGATCCGGGCGCATGCTGCAATAGATTTCCCGCGGATCACCGAACCAATAGCGGAAGCAGTCGAGGTGATGGATGGACATCACGCGCAGCGTCACCCAGCCCAGTTCCGCCTGCCACGGCATCCAATGCGGAATGCCGCGCATGATGATGGTGGCAAACACCGGCGCACCGATGGTGCCGTTTGACAGTGAGGCGTTTTCCCAGCGCGCACCGACTGGTCGTAGCGCATGTTCTGGTTTACGGCGAGGGTGATGCCGGCCTGTTCGCAGCAGCGGACCGCCTCAAGCGCCTCGGCGTAATTCATGCCCAGCGGTTTTTGCGCAAGGATGCCCTTGACCGTCTTACGCTCGCAGGCCGCTTTGATGAGTGCGAGTTGCGCGGCGGGCGGCACGGCGATGTCGAGAACCTCGATGGTTTCATCGTCTAGCAGGCACTCGTAACTGTCGTGAACCGTCGGGATGGCATGCCGGGACGCGACTCTTGAAGCGTTATCCCGCGAGCGCGACGCGATGGCGACGGGATTGAAACCGGCCTTCCGGTAACTGACAAGGTGGCAGTCGCCAACGATGAAGCCGCTGCCCAGGATGCCGATGCGGAAATCCTTTTTCCGCGGCGTTGGCGGGTGAATATTCAGTTCCATGGTGGGTGAGGGTTGCGACACAACCGTGAACCGGTGGGTGGTAGCTTGGCGATACGTTTCACCCGGACGCGACACAATATTGCCGGCACCTGGGGCAATATGACGGAGGTCGGATCTCCGCCGGAATCAACGGGAATCGGTGAGGCAGGATTTGAAAAATGCGACTTTGATAAATCTGCAGGAAAAATCACGTTACCGCTCCACTTGCCATCGCCATGACTTTTCAAACATTCCGGCGTGGAGCAGGCACACGTCGACAAGGGTATCCCCGCTTAGACATGATGACTCAAAACACGCTTCTCTCCGCCGCCATTCTTGCCGTGGCCTCCTTCTCGCCACCACCCTGCCGGGCGGGAACACCATCAGAAACGCTGGTTTACTACCGTCAGGCGGAAGTCGGAAAACCGGAAGTCCGCGAATGCGAGGTGGCCGTTTACGGAGGCACCTCGGCCGGCTCCATCGCCGCCATCCAAGCCGCCCGCATGGGCCGCAAGACCATCCTGCTCTCCTTCAACCCACACGTCGGCGGCTTGACCTCCGGCGGACTTACCGCCTCCGACCTCGGCAAACCGGAATCCATCGGCGGCCTCGCCCTGGACTTCTACACCCGCCTCGGTGGCAAAACCGAGTTCAAATCGTCGGCGGCCGAAACGCTCTATCGGACGATGCTCGAAGAAGCCGGCGTGACGGTGTTGCCCGGGCGCTGTCTGGAGTCGGTGAAAATGGACGGCACGCGCATCATTTCCGCGGATTTCGAAACGGGCGAGACGGTCAATGCCGCGATGTTCATCGATGCCACTTACGAGGGCGACCTGCTGGCTGCGGCGAAGGTTTCCTACCACGTGGGCCGGGAGCCTGGCAGCACTTACGGGGAAAGCCTCGGCGGCCAGTGGCAGTCGGTTTCGTGGCAGAACGTCTATCAATTCTGCCGCCTGCCCATCAACCCCTATCAGGAGGCGGATGATCCGTCGTCCGGGCTGCTGCCGGAAATTTCCCGGCACAAGGCGGGCGCGCCGGGCGAGGGCGACTACCGGGTGCAGGCCTACAATTTCCGGATGAATCTATCGAACAAGGAAGGCCGGATCCCCTTCCCTGAACCCAAGGGCTACGATCCCGCCCGCTACGGCCTGCTGGCCCGTTTCCTGAACTTCGATCCCGCAGTGAAGTGGACGCTCGACTACACCACGAAGCCAATGGCCGACGGCCCGGTGCAAATGCGCAATGGCGACTCGAACAACGCGGGAAGCTTCTCCTCGGACCTCGTCGACGGCTGCCACCTCTGGCCCGACGGAACCTTCGAAGCGGTCAACTTCGCCGAACTTCCCCCACCCCGCCGCGGCCTCACCATGCCTTTCCGGGAACTCTATCAACTTCGGGAAAGAATCTTCCAGGATCATGTCAGCTATCAAAAGGGGCTTTTGTACTTCCTCGTCAACGACCCCCAGGTTCCCAGGGAACTGCAGGAACGGGCGGGACGTTTTGGACTGGACCCAACCGAGTTCAAGCAAACCGGTCACTGGCCGCACCAGCTATACATCCGCGAGGGCCGCCGCATGGTCTCCAACTACGTCGTAAATCAAGCGGATTGTGAGTCGAAGCGGGTGGCGGAGGATTCCGTGGGCCTCGCGTCCTACGCGATGGACTCGCACTTCTGCCAACGGGTGGTGGTGGAAGAGAACGGCAGGACGACGGTGCGCAACGAGGGCGGATTTGGCAAACCCTGCCCCAAACCCTATCCGGTATCCTACCGCGCCATCGTTCCCAAGAAGGAAGAATGCGCCAATCTGCTGGTGCCGGTCTGTCTTTCCTCGTCGCACGTCGCCTTCGGTTCCATCCGTATGGAACCGGTGTTCATGATCCTCG
>JAIFNK010000259.1 GCA_020047775.1 Akkermansia sp.
GGATGGCAAGGAACTGCTACTGGCCACCGATCTGGAGATCGAAGCGGAGTTGATCGCTTTGATATACCGCTACCGCTGGCAGATTGAACTGTTTTTAAAGTGGATGAAAAGCATCCTCGGCAACCGTCACCTGATGGCGGAATCGCCCGAAGGTGTGGCCATCCAGACTTACAGCGCGCTCATCGCCGCGCTGATGTTGCAGTTGCTTACTGGCAAACGCCCCGCCAAACGGGCCATGGAGCTGATCCGTTTCTATCTGATGGGCCACGCGGAGCTGGAGGAGATGGTTTCTTTGTTAGGATTAAGAAAATCCGCCAAGTGAGATTTACGGGGGGGGAATCGCCACCAAGGCCCTTCTTCGGGCTTGCCGTGCCCTGATGCCACGCTCCCACTCGAAACCACCGCGCCAAAACCGCGTGTCGTGTCCGCCCCGTGAAATTTACGGACTTTTTCACGACTCCTCCGCATTTTCAGCAGACATCATGCCGAACACTTCTGGGTCGGTCCTAGATTCTAGACTTATTTCAAAGGATCTAGGACCCCGTCTAGGCTGAATCGTCTACCGCCACCTCTGCTTGGCAGCCGCATCAACACGATCACAGGATTTTTCTTGGCTGGAATCTCCGGCCCAACTTAATCCCGTATTTTTCCACGCTGCGGGACATTAGCCAGCAAAACAGGAGCAAACAAACTAACGCCTGAATCTCAGGATGGACGAGTTTGATTTTCAGCCTCGACGCCCACTCATTGAAGATATCGAAAAGCCAATTGTGAAAAAGATAGACCCCGTAAGTCATGTCGGAAAGCGCCAGAACGAACAGCCCGGACTTCAAGCGCCCCCTGAACCACCAAGCGGTGAGGAAAATCCCCAAACCAATTAGGGCGAAGTGCGCCGATATCCACTTCGGTTGATACAATGAAAGCAGATAGTAATACTGGGCCACCACGTACGTGGAAAAGACGAAAGTAATGGTCGGCGACCAGTTCCTTATTTCAAACAAATAAATCGCCGATCCCAACAGCAAAAACGGCCCGTAAATCGTTACATATCCCTTGGACCAGATATCGGCTCCGGGCACCGGAGAAATAAGGGCGCACGCCAACACCACACCCGAATAAACCGCTACCAACCTCCACGAAGGGACGGCGAAAAGCCCCGCGGTCTTGCAGACCGCCATGAACAGGTAGAAAAGCAACTCCACCCGCAGTGTCCACTCCACCCCGTTCAGGGCATATGGAGCTCCGAAAAAATCCCCGACAAGAAGCAGTTGCCACAATAGGGTCATTCCATCGACTGCGGTTCCGGAGGGGGCTAAAATACGCTCTAGCAAGACAGCGAAAACGTACAAGGGATAGATTCGGAATGCTCGCCGGATCAGGAAGCTTCCCGTTGTTTCCGTGCGAAGAACATGAGTGATGATGTAGCCTGAAACCAGGAAGAAGACCACTACTCCAGCTCCGCCGCCCCTACACAACATGGTCAGGATCAATCCGGGGAATCTGAGGATTTCGGGCCAAGCCTCGTTGCCGGACCATGACTCCAGATGCCCTATGAATTTGTGTCCGATCAGGACACTGATGAAGGCGAAGATCCTCAGGTAGTCGAGAACGGCAATCCTCCTAGTTGACTGGGACTTGATCCCTTGATGCGCTCCGGAGGTCCGCGAGCATCCACCGGCCTCCGCCGTTAATGCTAGAAAATTGCTTTCCTGGTGAAGGCCGTTGAAAGAGCCCGTGGCCGGACCGGAGGCGGGGGAAAAAGGTGTTGCGGGGAAAAAGGGGGGGGCTGGGTAGAACTGAAATGCTGGAAACTGAAACGCCAGGGGAAGAATGCTCCGCAGAACGCCGAAATCTGGCGGGACTAGGAAAATTCGCGGAGGTTTTCATCCGGCGCGAGCGTAGCTTTCCAGACCGCTATGCCAAGAATTCTTTTTTTGGCGGTGTCGGCGACTGAGCAAAAGTGGATTTGATTGTCTGAGCAAAAGTGGACAGGGATTCACGATTTTCAAGGCGGCTTAAAGACGGTATTCTGCGAGGATGTTGGGCCACTGCGGTTCTTGGGGCGTAGGCGGGCGGGCAATGACTCGGGAGCTTCCCGGCTGTTGGACGATGCTCACCTGCTTGGTTTCGCCGGGGGTGATCTCCCAGCGGCGGCCCAGGCAGCTGATCTCTCCGGCTTTCTGGACAACCCGGGTGTGGTGGGTCACTAGATGCAGATCGAGGAGTGCCGGTGGCGGTGACGGACGCCAGCAGGCGCTTCTTTCCGAGACGCTTTTCTCGACCGCTTGGAGGGGCGTGAGGCCGGTGGTGCGGGAGATGTGATTCTGGTGGTGTCAGTCGATTTGGGTCGCGAGCAACTCGTTTGACTCCGAGCCGAAGACATGAGTCGCCCGGGGACAGTTGCCCGTCGTTGAACGCGGCAAGGGCATTTTCAATGACTTCGAGGGGCAGGCGGTGGAAAAGCTGTTTGTTTTCATCCGGGCATTGAAGGCACAACGGGCACACGCCAACCAGCGCTCATGGGGCTCTGCCCCAAACCCCGGAGTTTATCGAATCAGGGCGAATGGCTCCAGGGAAAGCGTCCTTTCCCCGGAGCGCGGTTCCCTTCTTGGGAGCCTATCGCACCTTCCGGACTACTCGGGTTGCTCTCCAGCAGAGCCCTATCCGTTCCGGCGGTGAGCAGAACGAGAAACATCAGATGAGGGGTTGCCAGAGCAATCGGCCAGCCGGTGAAGTAATCCACTTTTGCTCAGACAATTAATCAGATGAGGGGTTGCCAGAGCAATCGGCCAGCCGGTGAAGTAATCCACTTTTGCTCAGACAATTAAATCCACTTTTGCTCAGTCGCCGACACCCGGTGAAATGCAGATTGCCAACGGGTTTAAAGCAGATTAGCTTCCTGCCCCGCAGGGCTCCCATCAAGGGTTCTCGCGCGCACCACCACTCAAATTACCGCCGTGGGATTTTTGGATGCCATCAAACGCTGGCGCTTGGCCCGAGAGGGTCTCTCGTCAGGAAAAAAGCGCAGGGTTCACAGCGAAAACCCGTTCATCCAGGCATTGGAGGACAGCATTTGGGTGAAATTCTCGCTCTATGCCACCTTCGTGGTCGGCAGCGCGGTGCTCGTGCTCAAGGCCTCCGCCGGGACGGCCTTTGCGAATGATCCTGTCAAAGGCGCGGTCTACGGATTCATCATCGCCGCCACTGCGATCGTGATGTTCCAAGTGAGTCTGCAAACCTCCTGCCGCCGGAACAGCCGGGTGGTGCTCGTGCTCGGCGGGCTCATGGGGCACCTGATCACGATCCGGGTGATGATCGGGCTGGTCGATTCCGGGGCGATTCCCGAGGTGTTCCGGTTTTTCGTCGTACCCTTCGCCCTCGCACCGATGCTCCACGGTGTGTTGCTGGGCCGCGCGGTCGCTTCCTTTTCCGCCGTTTACGTCACCTTGATCGGCTGCCTGCTCGTCCCGCAGCCGGATGTGCTGGGCTACATGATTCTCAGCCTGGTCAGCGGCATGACCAGCGTGCTGCTCGCCTATCAGGTGCGCAAACGCATCCAGCTCCTGCAAGCGGGAATCTATGTCGGCGCGGTCACGCTCGTCGTCGGGTTGATTCTCGGCCGTCTCGACATCGCCGCCTGTTTCGGACCCGATGCGATGGATCATTTGCAATTACTCGGCACCGGTAGCGCCGCCACCTTCGGAACCGCAGTGATGACCGCCCTACTGATCAGCGGGCTGCTCCCGCTGTTTGAAGGGACGTTCCATCTCACCACCGACATCAGCTGGCTGGAACTCAGCGACCTGAACCACAAGCTGCTCCGGCGCATGCAACTCGAAGCGCCAGGCACTTTCCACCACAGCCTTGTCGTCGCCGCCCTGTCGGAAGCCGCTGCCGAGAAAATCGGTGCCAATTCCCTCATGTGCCGGGTGTGTTCCTATTTTCACGACGTCGGAAAACTCAAGAAGCCCGGCTATTTCATCGAGAACCAACACGACGGCGCGGAAAACCCCCACGACACGCTCACCCCCACGATGAGTTCGCTCATCATCATCGCCCACGTCAAAGACGGTGTCGATCTGGCGGTGAAGCACAAGCTCAACCCCCGCATCATCGACGTGATCCAGGAACATCACGCCGATTCACTCGTTGCCTTTTTCTACCGCCGCGCCCAGGAACAAAAAAAGACCGAAATGGACAAGGTGGACCGGCGCATCGAAAACCCCGAGGACCTGCCCATCGTCGAAGAAAAGAATTTCCGCTACCCCGGCCCGCGTCCGAGTTCGCGTGAAAGCGGCATCATCGCCCTTGCCGACACCGTCGAGAGCGCCTCGCGTTCGCTCAAAAAACCCACCCCGGCGAAAATCCGCGCCATGGTTGACGACCTCGTGCACGCCAAGATCAATGGTGGCCAGCTCGACGACTGCCCGCTCACCCTCCGCGAGCTCGCCATCGTGAAAGACAGTTTCTCCAACACCCTCCGCAGCATGCTCCACAGCCGGATCGACTATCCGAAGGACGACGAGCGCGCGGCCACGGCGACCAAGCGCATCGCCAGCGACGCCACCCAGGGCGGCCGCGTCATCCCCATGCCGAAACGTGCCTGACCCCCTCGAAGAAATACCCCCTCCATGTCACTCGAAGTCATCATCGGCAATAATCAGGAAGCCACCGAAATCCCGGAAAACTGGCTCACCGCGCTCGAAAGCGTGGCGCACGAAGCCGCCCGGCTCGCTTTGGAAAATGCTGCCGAGGATGACTGCCCGTTGTCACATCTCGCCACCCTCGAAGTCGCCATCGTGGACGACGCCACCAGCGACCAGGTCCACCGCGATTTCATGGACATCGAAGGGCCCACCGACGTCATCACCTTCCATCACGGCGAGATCGTCATCGGCGCGGAAGTCGCCGAGCGCCAGGCCGCCGAATACGACGAACCGCTCGCCCGCGAAATCTTGCGCTACATGGTGCACGGCCTCCTCCACCTCGCCGGCCATGAAGACGAGGATCCCGCCGCGCGTGCCACCATGGAAGCCGCCCAGGAAACCATCGTCGCCGCACTCTGGACTCCCGAGTTCCGCGAGCGCCTCTGCTGCTAGCAGCGTGACACAGGCATTCCTGCCTGTTCTTCATTTCCCCAAAAAAATGTCCCACATCCATCACTCCTTCTGCCGCTGGTGTTACGCCGGCATTCCTCTGGAAGACCTCTGCATCGCCGCCAAGGACATCGGTGTTTCCTCCATCGAGCTCGTCATGCCGGACGACATGCCGCTGCTGGAGAGCCACGGACTCACCTGCGCCATGATCAGCTTCCCAACCGGGAAAACTCCCGATGGCGTCGAAGTCGGCCGCATCGAAAAATCCTTCAACCGCCTCGAACATCACGACACGCTCGTCGCCATTTACGAACCCCACATGCGCGCCGCCGCGGCCGCCGGAGCGAAGCAGGTCATCTGCTTCCCCGGCAACCGCGAGGGCTTGTCCGATGCCGGGGGCCTGCAAAACTGCGCCACCGGCCTCCGCCGCCTGCTCCCGCTCGCCGAAGAACTCGGACTGACGCTTTGCATGGAGCTGCTCAACAGCAAAATCGACCACCCCGACTATCAGTGCGACCACAGCGCCTGGGGCGTCGCGCTTTGCAATGAGCTTGGTAGCCGGAATTTCGGCCTGCTCTACGACATCTATCACATGCAGATCATGGAAGGTGACATCATCCGCACCATCCGCGAGAACCACCGGTGGTTCACCCACTATCACACCGGCGGCTGCCCCGGCCGGAACGAAATCGACGATACCCAGGAGCTCAACTACCCCGCCATCATGCGCGCCATCGCGGATACCGGCTACACCGGCTTCGTCGGCCAGGAGTTCATTCCGCTAGGCAGGGATCCGCTCGCCAGCCTCCGCCAAGGCGTCGGGATCTGCAGCGTCTAACTGGACTGCGGGATTCATCCCGGCTTTCATTCATTCATTCATCCTGTCCCGGCGGTTAATCCCAACCCAACCCGAACCAACGACCGATCGCCTGAGCGAAGACGGATTCATCCTCTTCCCATCAACAATCAAAAATCGTCACTCATCAATGCTCTTCAGTGATTCAGCGATCCAGCCGCCACCCCGTTTGATTGACGATTGATGATTTCCAATTGTTGGTTTTTGATTTTTCATTTCACGGTGACGGACAATAAGTATGTCCGATCCGGCGGAGTATCGCTGGAGCAGTTATGGGGAAGCGGTGGGCGGCGGATGAAGGGGAACGGGAAAGCGGCGGCCGGGGTGTTGTGGAGTGTTCGAGACCTGCGGGTGAGGCTTGGGTGAAGGAATTCAGTTAGGTATTGCTGCCTGTTCTTCGAGGTGCGGTGGCTTGTGAAAGAACAGGCAGGAATGCCTGTGTCACGATTGGTAGGGTTTTCTGCGGGCGATCCACGCTGATTGAAAAAATCCGCGGGCCGGAGGAGTCCGGTCC
>JAIFNK010000212.1 GCA_020047775.1 Akkermansia sp.
TCACACAGCGGTCCTTGCCC
Source organism: Akkermansia sp. (assembly GCA_020047775.1). Classification (GTDB taxonomy): domain Bacteria; phylum Verrucomicrobiota; class Verrucomicrobiia; order Verrucomicrobiales; family Akkermansiaceae; genus Luteolibacter. Next base: position 21 of record JAIFNK010000212.1, read on the forward strand.
AGCAAATTCAGCACGTCGCCGAGATCCGGGCCGTGGGCGCGGCCGGAGAGAGCGACGCGCAGCGGGAACATCAACTGCCCGGGCTTGGCACCGGCCGCCGTTGCGGTTTCGGCGAGAGCGGCCTTCGCCGCATCCGCCGACCAGTCGGAGATGGCTTCGAAGGCAGTGGCCAGCGAACTCAGTAGTCCGGCCGCAGCGGCGTTGCCACGGACTTTCGTAACGGCTTCATCGTCGTATTCGAAGTCATCTCTGAGCAGGAAATCCACGGCCGCCGGCACATCGCCGAACAGGCGGACCTTGTCCTTCACCGCCGCGATGACCGCCAGATAGTTTTCGGGAATTGGCAGGCCGGCTGCCTCGACGAATGATTTCGCGGCGGCGGCGAAATCTTCGAGGCTCACGCCGAGAAGGTGCTGCTGGTTGACCCACTTGCATTTTTCCAAATCGAAGCGCCCCGGCGAGCGGTTGACGTTTTCCAGCGAGAAGGCTTCGACCAACTCGGCGAGGGTGAAGATTTCCCGATCAGTCTTCGGATTCCAGCCTAGCAGCGCGATGAAGTTCACCACCGCCGCCGGGAGAAATCCCTGCCGCGGATAGTCGCCGACGGCGGCTCCGGCGTCGCGCTTGGACATCTTTGAGCCGTCCGGATTCAGGATCAGCGGGATGTGCGCATATTGCGGAGCCTTGCCGCCGAACGCCTCTATCAGTTGCAAGTGCTTGGGCGTGTTCATCAGGTGGTCCTCCCCGCGGATGACGTGGGTGATCTCCATTTCCAAGTCGTCCACCACGTTCACAAAGTGGAACACGTACGAGCCGTCCGAGCGCTTCACCACCATGTCCGGCGTGTTCGACTCGTCGCGGTAGTCGATGGTCACCTCGCCGCAAACCAGGTCGTTCATGGTCACCGGCTTGCGCTCGAAGCGGAACCGCCACGCGCCGCCATCCTCGTAAACGCGGCCGGCCGCCACCAGTTTCGCGAACCAGGCGTCGTAAATTTCCTTCCGCTCGCTTTGATAGTAGGGACCGAAATTCCCGCCTTTTTCCGGGCCTTCATCCCAGTCGAGGCCGAGCCAGTTCATGCCGTCGAAAATCGCCTGCCGCGCTTCCTCGGTGTTCCGCGCCTCGTCGGTGTCCTCCACGCGCAGCACGAAAACGCCGCCGTGTTTGCGGGCGAAAAGCCAGTTGAACAAAGCGGTGCGGGCCCCGCCGACATGCAGGTAGCCGGTGGGAGAAGGGGCGAAGCGGGTGCGAACGGTCATGCGCGAGATGTAGGCAACGAGACGGGCGGCGTCCAGAGAACATCGAAAGCGCACCCAATCACCCGGCGAACATTCCCCGCGCGGCGAGTTGGCCGAGCCAGGTTTGCACATCAAGATTCGGACCCATTGTTTTCGCCAAAACCACCAGATCCGCGACCGAGCGCGATCCGTCCATGGCCGCGGCGATCCGCTGCCACCTGTCATCAAGCTGGCAAGGCGCGTGATAGAGATCGACGATCGGCTGGCCTTTCCGCGCCGAGATCAACCGCAGCGGACCGAGATTCGGAAACGCGGGGATGGAGGGATCGAAGCGCACCGGCTCGTCCCGCAACAAGACCAGCCCCCGGCGGGCGGCATCCACCACCATCCGCGGCAGGCGGCGGCCCGGATCCAACAGGTCCGGCATTTGCCCGATCACCTCCCCGACCGGCACCGACTGGGTCGCCGACAGGGCCGAGAAAAACGCCACCGCGAGCGGATCCTCGAAGCGGGCCAGCTCCTTGCCCGCCTGATTCAGCAATCGCGCCCCACCCGCCGTGCGCTCCAGAGCATGCGGGCTCCGGACCGAGAAATCGAGCACGCCGGCGGCGGTCACTTGCCCGCTCAAGGACGCATCGGCACGGCACAACAACGACCGGCGGAACGTGCGGTTGGTCAGCACATCGATCGTCTGCTGCATGACCAGCGGATTCCCGGCAAGCGGCTTGAGAATTTCCGCGGCTTCGGGAGCCAGCGAGGGAGGAAAATCCTCCACCAGCTGGGACTCGCCAAGGTAGCGCAAGCCGGAGCGGCCGGCGTGGTCGGTGAAGTCGGAAAAGGTGCACGGTTCATTGACCGGACCAAAGTCATCGAAGGACAGCAAGGCACCGCCCTTTCCTAACATCTCGTGAAGAACCGTGGTGAGATGGCGGGCGTAGGGAGTGTGATTGCCCGCCGCCGTCGCAAGAAACGCGAGAATTTCCTCGGGATCCCCGCCGACGGACTGCGTCGCTGACAATTGGCTGGTCAGTCCGCCGAGGGTCTTGCGCAGCGACCAGCCCGGCAAGGTGTTATAACTGATCAACGCCACTCCGCGGGGGGAAAGTCTGGCAGCGCACAGGTCCAGCAGGGACTGCCGCACGTCCGCCGGCACCCAGGAATAGACTCCATGGGCGATGATGAAATCAAACAACTCCCCGTCGCCCGGCTCGTAGGTCCGCAAATCGGTCTCGACGAAACTGACATTGCTCAAGCCCGCGAGCCGCGCTGTCTCACGGGCCTCGGCGATTGCCGAAGTCGAAAAATCAATGCCGACGAAATGGCTCTCCGGCCACCGGACAGCGAGTGGAAGCAGGTTGTGCCCCGCCGCGCAGCCGATTTCCAGAAACCGGGCGGCCGACGGAGCCGGGACGTCCAGTCCCGCAAGCCTCGCCGCCACCGCCGTCACCGCGGGATCGGTGGAGGGATGGCTCATCGCCTGATAGACGCGGGATTGGTAAAGGTCGAGAACGGGATCTGACATCGGCGGAGTGGTATCGGGGAAGCGGGAATTTTCAGAACGACGGTTCGGTTAGGGCCGCGCTCACGCCTTTTCGCCATAGTCCCGCATCAGCCGGCGGATGTCCTTGGCCTGGCCGAAGAGAACCAGAATGTCGTCCTCCTCGAAATCACGCGTCGGCAGCGGGATGCCGAGCACCTTGTTGATCGGATGGCGGGTCGAGCTCAGTGGCGTCGCTCCCCTTCCCTTGGCGATGGTCACGAGGTTCAGGTCGTAGCGCCCGCGCAGATCGACCTGTTGCAGGGTGATGCCCACCAGCGGCCGCGGCACCAGGATCTGCGCGATTTCGAAACCGCCGCCGAGCTCCAGGCTGTTGATGACATCCGGCGTCTTGAGCGAGCGGGCCAGCCAGGCGGCGGCCATCGCCTCCGGGATGAGCAGCTCGTCGATTTTCAACAGCTTGAGCAGCCGGCCGTGCAGCGGATTGATGATGCGGCTGATAATGCGCCGCGCGCCGAGCTGCTGGACGTTCGCGGCGATGGAGAGCGACGCTTCGAAGTTCTCACCGATCGCGAGGATCACCGCATCGCACTCGTCGATGGGGATTTCGTGGAAGGCGTTCAGGTCCGTGCAATCCGCCTGGATGATGTATTCGACCTCGTCCTTGAGGGCGGCGATGTGGGCGGGGTTGTTGTCCACGGCGACGATTTCATGTCCGTCGCGGGTGAGCTGGCGGGTGAGGTGGGTGCCGAAACTTCCAAGGCCGATGATGCAGAATCTCATGATAAACGGGGATCAGGTGAGGAGGATGTCTTCAGTCGGTTTTCCGGACGCCGGGCGCTGGTCCGGCTTGATGAGGGTGGCCATGACTGTCAACAGGCCGATCCTGCCGACAAACATGTTCACAATCAACAAGGTCTTCGAGCCGTCGCTGAGTGTCGGCGTGAGGTCCAGCGACAGGCCGACGGTGGCGAACGCGCTGACCAGCTCGAACATCAGCTTGGTTTCCGAAACCTCGTTGCCAGCTTCGAGCAGTTCGAGGATGACGAAATTGCCCACCAGCCAGAGGCCGGTTAGAAAAACCAGCCCCAGCGCGCGCGAGCCGGTGTCCTCGGGGATCTTGCGGTTGAAGAAGACCATGCCGCACCTGCCCAGGCGGAGCTGGTGCCACAACTGGGCCAGCCCGATGGCGACGACCGTGGTGCGCAAGCCGCCCGCAGTGCCGCCCGGCGACCCGCCGATGATCATGAGCACGATCAACACCTGCGCGGTAAGCACGCTGATCTGGGACATGGGCACCGCATTGAATCCCGCCGTCCGAGCGGTGACGGAGTGGAAAAACGCGGTGATCACGCGGCTGCCGTTTTCCGGCCCGTTTCCAAGCAGGAATTCGGTGCCGAAGATCAGCACCGCCCCGATCACGATGAGAAGTGCGGTAACCACCAGCACCAGCCGGGTGTGAACCCGCAGCCGCCGGTGCGGTCCTTCCTTGAGACGCCAGCGCTTGAATTTCGCCACCGACCAAAACGAAACGTCCTCGATCACCAGGGTTCCCAATCCGCCGAGCACGATCAGCACCATGATCATGATCTGCCAGACCCGGTTGGCGTGAATCACTTCGCTGGCCAGATTTTCCGGCAGTGTCGAGAAGCCGGCGTTGCAGAAAGCGGAAATGGAGTGGAACACCGAGTGGAACAAACGGGTCGATAGATCCGGGATGCCTTCCAGGCTGAAGAACAGGACCGCCGCGCCGATTCCCTCGGAGAGGAAGGTCATGACGACGATGAACTGCAGCGTCTCCGCCACCCGCGCGAGGCGGTTTTCCTGGATCATCTTTCCTAGCAGAAGCCGGTCATGCAGCGAAAGCCCCTCGAACAACACGACTGCGGCGAAGAACGTGAGCGTCATGATCCCGAGCCCGCCGACCTGGATCAGCAGCAGGATGATTACCTGGCCGGTGGTGGAGAAGAACGTGGCCGGATTCTGCGTCGTCAGCCCGGTCACACAAACCGCGCTGGTGCTGGTGAAAGCGGCGTCCAGCCACGAACAGGTCTGCCCGGGGACCGTGCACAGCGGCATCTTGAGCAACAACGCCCCGCCGAGGATGATGAGGAAAAACGAAACAATTAGAACCAGCCCGGGATGGAACGCCCGCGCCGTGAAGCGGGTCTGATGGGAAATCATCAGCGACAAGCCGGAAACCAGCACCGCGATCAGGACCAACAGATGCGGCCCCATCGACCTTCCGCCGGAAGGCTGGAACAGCAACACCACCGACCCGATGAACACCACGACCGCCAGCACGATGCGGACAGTCAACCGGAACCGGTCATGCCGTTCATGCCGCCGGCTCCAGAAACTCCAGATCCGCTCCAATGAAAAAACGATGCCCGTCGTGACGGTGCATGCATGAAGCCAGCCGGTGATTTCCCCGATCCAGCCCACCAGCGCCAGCAGGCAGACACCGGCGACCAGCGCGAACACCGGATGAAGCGACCGCCGGAAGGCACGCCATTTGGCGGAGTCCTCTTGTGCTTCTTCGGAATCCTCCATGATGCGCGGATTCTAGTGCCATGCACCCTCCCTCTGGCAAGGACACTTGTCAGGTGCCGGGCGAAATGCCGACACTCCGCCATGGCCACGCTTTCCGGATCTTCCGTCGAGGCCTCGCTGTGATTCGCCTTCGGACGGCAGGACCCGCGTTTCCGGCAGGGAAAACCGGCTAGTCGTTAGTTCCGCGGATTCCACCGGCCGTTGTTTGCGGTGGGGCCGCAGAAGCCGAATTGATCGGCCCCGTTGTCGCCGCCGTAGAAGTTGGTGGCGGATTTCCCGGACCGGATTTCCTCGGTGACATGGCCGTCGCACCAGGCGATGAGGGCGCGGCCGTTGAAGCGGAAATGCACGCCTAATTCGGGCAGAGTCGACGAAGAAATGATTCACGCCCACTGGCTGCGACACACCCTCAATCCAGCAACCGCGTCCAGCTCACCGCCAGCGCCATCTTCAGCCGCGCCAGCACGTCGATCCCCGGATTCGCCGTACCCGCCTCAATGCGCTGAATGTAGCGCCGATCCACGTCCACCAGCTCGGCGAGCTTTTCCTGCGTCAATCCACGCACACCGCGCAAGCGGATCACGTTTTGACCAAGGATAATCCGACGGTTTGTTTCCAAGCCCTCAGGTTGGTGAAGATCACGTTGTTTGAGAGCGGTCCAATTGTCGCTTTTTTAGATTGCGATGGGAACTTCACCCGTTCATGCTTGCGGCAAGCGTGGAATTTTTTTGATTTATGACGTCAGCGATATCAAAACCGTCCACGCCCCTCAACAACCAGCCACCACCATGAGACTCAATCGCTCCCTTCACGTATTTCTCATCGGAGCTGGTTTGTCCGACCTGATCGCTAAGGAATTCGTCTCGAAATGGGATGTTGAAATTCCTAGGCCCATCACCTATGGAACTCCGTCAGCGCCTCCCCCGCAGCCTGAGTCCATCGACTTCAAGGTTCTGAATTCCCGCACGAAGCGCATGAATGTGACGGAGGCTCCGGAAATGCCCGATCTTCCGCCCATCACCGGAACCATCAACGTGACGGTGCAAATTGTCGAAGATCCGAAACTTCCTGATCCCCCTCCACCGCTTCCCGTGCTGCCTCCTGACGATCCCGCCGTGATTGCCAGAATGGCGGAACTGAGAGAGAACCATCGCGGCACCGAACTGGTGTTTTTATCCGCGACAGTGTATGACCACAATCGCACGCTCCTCCGAATTTATCCGAACGGACGGGTCGGCGACTCGGTCACAGCCTGGAGCAATGTTGATTTCCACCATTTCAGCGGCTTCTCCACCTATCGTGTGAAGGACGCGCAAGACGGCACGCTCTACGACTTCGGGCTGCTGATGGGGATCGGCGGCATCGATACGCGCCACTGGAAGGAAATTGCCAAAGCGCGGGGCATCGATTACAACGGCCCGGAAATCCCCAAAATTCCGGAAATGACTGACCTCGCCGTGGGGGGACCTTCCTTCGTCGTGATTGAGGGGGACGCAAAGAGTCCGGCGATGGATATATTAGAGCAAATCCATGATCTTTACCGCAAGGAAGGCGCAAGAATGGAGGAGGCTTATCACGCCCGCGAAAAAGCCCGCGCTAAACGTAAAGCCTATCTGCTGGCGAATCCACCCAAGCCGGAGGACATCGTAATCAAGTTCTGGGAGCGCGATCCTTCGCACAGCAAATAATGCCAATCCATAGCCGATCATGAAACCATCGCTTAAGCTTTCAATCACCGTCCTTGTCCTGACGGCTCCCGGAGTCCTTTCCCAAGTCGATGCGAACGACGAGCAAATGATATTTATTCCCTGGACCAGTGGGACTTGGAAATCCGAGTGGCCGGGTGTGGAGCAACGCACCTATTTCTATCAGTGGTCGCATGATCTCGTGACCTGGCATTATGCGCCCTACATGGCTTGCGGAACCGGCGGACACGAATTCTTCATGGAGTCCAGTCCGAACAAGCTGTTCGTCCGGCTTCATCGTCACGATGATCCTTCGGTGACAACGCTTCAACAGGCGAAAGACGCGGATTTTGACGGCGACGGTCTTTCCAACTGGAGCGAGGTTTTTTCCCAAGGCACGCTTCCCTTAGGTTGGGACACGGATGGCGATTTGATTCCGGACGGTCTTGAAGTTCTGCTGGGCACTTCACCTCTGATCAACTCCGCCGCAGGTCATGATGACGGTGACGGGATGAACAACGCGGAGGAATACCTCGTCGGACGAGATCCGGCTCTTGCCGATCCGGTTGCCGACGCTTCCGCCCGCCAGCTCGATGTTTTCAATCTCAGTCCCTTCTGATCCATGCGCCTTTCAACGATTTGCCTGCCTTTTCTTGGAGCATTGCTCTTCACCGGAGAAGTTGCCGCCCAATGCACCACTTGCGACGGCAAGGTGGAAGTTACATTCCGGGGGGCGATGTGCGCTGAGGGAACCTTCAACGTCCAACTCCACGACAAAACCATCGGGCCTGTTACAGGCCAAGGATGCAATCTCTACTCTCCTTCCCCGGACGGGAAAGTAAAACTAAAGCCGGATGTGCCTTACACCATGATGATGAGTGGTTCAAACGTCTCCACCGTCCACATGGAAATCGATGCTCCTGAGTGCTTTGAAGTCTACATCAACGGTGAGGAAATTTCCACTGTTGATGAAATCGGTCTGGGTTGCGAAGCGTATACAGGCGCATGGACGGTAGTATTGAAATCCGCAACATCCGGCAGTTCTGGTTCTGCGGGTGACGGCGACGTATCGGAAGGTTCAGCCTCCGGAGGATTGGGCGGAAGTTTTTCTTTGGGTGGTTCCTCCAATGGTTCGGCGGGAGAGATTTCATTTTCGTCGGGGACCATTTCTCCGGATCTTTTCACTGCCGGTGCGCTGAATTACGTGAGCTTGTCCTTGGATGTTGAGGTGATCAGGGATTCGGGAACCAATGCTTTGCGCCAGATTAAGGCTCCGGAGACTCTGGCGGATATCGTGACGATCAGCGCCACGACGTATGAAATCAGGTTTTATCCGATTTCACAGGTTGGAGCGAAAGTTTCGGGGCTTTATCAAACAAGTGGAACAGCGTCCAAAATCTGGAGAATCTCAAGTCCACAGAATTCCGCGTCCATTCCTGAAATCAAGGTTACTGAAATTCAGGGCGCTGTATCCAAGGAGCAGGTTTTCAGCGCGAGTGGCGGAACATGGCTTTCGACGATAGCGGGCCTGCGTTCCGAAAGCCGCGTGGAAACCACGCTGGGCAATGGCGACAAGCAAATCGAAACAACGGTGGTCCATCCGACCACGAGCTTGGTTGTTTCGCAAGTCCGGGATGTCTATCACGCGTTCCCCTGGGGAACCGAGAAAATATGTTCTATCCAAGACCCAGACGGAGACTCGCTGACCACCACTTGGGCGTTTCATGAAGATTCGGGAGATGCAGCCAACTATGGACATTTGAAATGGATCATTCAGCCGGATGGATCGTGGGAGCGTTACTCCTACTATGGTGCCGGGGGACGATCTGGAAAAATCGAATATGCTTTTCGCCCTTGGAAGAACCTTCCCGCATCACCGGCGTATGCGACGCCAGCGAATTGCCACTTGACGACCTACGACTACTCTTCGGTTGGCTACAGCTATTTCCAAACTGAGATTTCATCGGAGGAAAGGCGCATACTCGGCACGGTAGTCGAGGAGAAATACAACTGGCTTTACATGGATGATCTTTCATCATGGGATTTTCCGATTTATCAGGACTATCCAGATATGGAGTATCTGCCAATTGTCGTCCGTTACGAGGGCACATATTACGAGAGGCAAATCGCAACCCTGGCAAACACTTCAGATGTCCCGGATTACTTAAAAGGGCGGCTCGCTTATATTCAGGAGCCAGATGGTCGTCAAGAGATCCATACCTACGAGTTGGGGACTTACACCGTTTCCACGGATTCCTTCACTCCGTCGTCGTCAGGCGTTTATTTGAGGGAGTCTGTCACACAGGCAACCCAAACCGATCCATACGGCATGGAGGGAAAAACTCTTCGGACAGTGAGGATCATGTCACCGGGAGGGAATCTTCTGAAAGAGGAATCGCAGGTGAAAACCGCCTCGGGTTTCGCCTCGCTCGGTTCCATCCTGCAGAGTTATGATACGCAGGGACGACTGAAGCAAACAAACGCCAAAAATGGCGGCAACCTGCGGACGACGTATGATGCAGTCTGGATCAATGGCAGGCTTTCGTCTGAGACAGATGAACAAGGCATCGTCACCACCTTCGATATTTATGATGCGGAGGACCGCGTGACTCAAGAGACGCGCGCCGGGGTCGTCACCACCCGCGTCTATGATCCGATGGGGCGGCTCACTTCCTCCACCCGCAGCGCGGGCAGTCTGAGCCTATCGACAGCTACCGGCTACGATGCTTCAGGCCGGGTGACTTCCGAAACTCGCGAGGACGGACTTGTCACAAACACAATTTATGCAAGCGGCGGGCGTATCGTCACCCGCACCCGTCCCGATACCGCCACGGAAATCACCACCCGCTACCTGGATGGACAGACATACTCTATCACTGGCACCGGCGTCGTCGCGCGTTATTTTGATTATGGGACCGATGCCAACGGCCTGTGGTCCAAGGAATCCATCGCTGCGGAGAATTCACTCCGTTATTCCACGAGCTGGCGCAACCGCAATGGCGATACGTGGCGCACCGCCACAAACAGTCCATCCGGCCTGATCGTCTCTCAGACCGGATTTGATCCTTACACCCTGCGATTGACTTCGCGAACAGTTCCCGGTGAGGTCCCGGTCCTGTTTGCTTATGATGCCGATACCGGAGCGCTGACCCGGCAGGCGAGGGACTTGAACGGAAACAGTGTAATTGATCTGGCCGGACCCGATTCGATAGAGGAAACCCGAACCTCATACGTTGAGGAGAGCGGCAGTTGGTTCAAGGAAACCGCAAACTTCATCTATCGGACGGATGACAGTCCGTCCGCCACCATGGTTTCCACGAACCGCGAGCAACTCACCGGACTCGGCGCCGGAATCGCATCCGTTGCGGAATCCATCGACTCCCAAGGCCACGTCTCCACCCGCACCACCGCCATTAACCGCGCCACCCGCACCGTCACCACCACCACGGATGTTCCTGACTCCAATCTGGATGCCATCGAAATCTCCATCGACGGCCTTCCCCATTCCTCAACCACCCCAACGGTTTCCACTCCGACCCAATACGATCACGATGCCCTCGGCAGGCTTGAAACCGTCACATCGCCTCGCGGCGTTGTCACCACGACGGTCTATCATCCTGTGACCGGTAGAATTACCAGCAGAACCCACGCCGGGAAAACCACTCAATACGCCTATCATCCATCAGGCGGCCCCGGAGCCGGAATGATCGCCACCGAAACGCGCCCCGACGCCACCGTCATCCGCACCAGCTACACCCCACGCGGCGAAATCTTCCGCGTCTGGGGCGGCGCCACCTATCCGCTCGAGTATTCATACAACTCCCACGGCCAGATCGCCACGCTGAAAACCTTCCGCAGTGACGCCGGATGGACCGCAGCCACCTGGCCAGCCAGCCCAGAAACCGCCGACATCACCACCTGGACCTACCATCCGCAAAGCGGCCAGCTCCATCAGAAAACCGATGCTGCTAACAAATCAGAAACGCTAACCTATCACGCAGCTGGCAAGCTCCACACCCGCCAGCGCGCCACCGGAAAAACCACCACCTACTCATGGACTAACAGAGGCCAGCCGCAATCCGTCACCTACAGCGATGCCACCTCGGCGGTATCTCACACCTATGACCGCGCCGGAAGAGTGAAAACCACCCAAGACGCCGCTGGAACGCGCACCTTCACCTACCCTGATTTGTTGATAACCACCGAGAGCATTGCCGGCGGCATCCTCGCCGGAATATACCGCTCCTCCACCCTCGATACCTATACACGTATCTACCAAAGCACCGCAAGTTCCGGCGCCGCGCAGCATGCGGTCGCTTACCAATACTCGCCAAACTCGCGCCTTGACCAAGTCGCCACCGGAACCCATTCCGCCACCTACGCCTACCTGACGGATTCGGACCTCATCGATACGATCACACTCAAATCAGGCACCACCACCCGCCTCTGCACCACCCGCCACCACGACGTTTCCGACCGCCTTGATGGAGTCACAAACGCTTACGGCTCTCAAACCCAGGCATTCGGCGTCACCGAGTTCGACCACATGAACCGCCGCAAAAAGATCGTGCGTGAAGACGGCACGCGCTGGAACTACGGCTATAACTCAAAAGGAGAAGTCACCTCCGGCCTGCGGGAGAAAACGGCATCGCCTAACACCTCTGTTCCCGGCTGGCAACACGGCTACACCTTCGATGAAATTGGCAACCGCCTCACCACCACGACCAACGCCCGCATTTCCACCTACTTTCCCAACGCTCTCAACCAATACGACAGCCGCACCGTCCCCCGCGCCTTCGATGTCATCGGCAAGGCGAACGCGGCGGAGTCCGTCACCGTCGATGGTCATCCGGCCACCCGCCTTGACGAATTCTTTTACAAGGAACTCACAGCCGGAACAGGGGCGGTCCACACGCCTTACACGGTCACCGCATCCGATGTGAACAGCACTACCACCCGTAGCGGCGGAAAATTCCTTCCCGCCACGCCAGAAACGTTCACCTATGACTTCGACGGCAACCTCACCTCGGACGGACGCTTCACCTGTACTTGGGACGCGGAAAACCGACTCATTTCGATGGAAACGCATACCTCGGTTCCCTTGGCTGCTAGGCGCAAACTCACCTTCGCCTACGACAGCATGGGCAGGCGCATTCGCAAAAGCGTCTGGCACGGCGCCAACGGCGGCGTCTGGCAGCTTAGGCACCACTTCGATTTCATCCACGAACTCAACGGCTGGAACATCCTCGCCGAGCGTTCCGGCGGCAGTGCGAACAGCTTCATCCGCACCTATGCCTGGGGAACGGACCTGAGCGCCACACTAACAGGCGCTGGCGGAGTCGGGGGCCTATTATTCGCCACCCTCCATACCAGCGGCAAGACCTTCGCCTACGGATCAGATTTGAACGGTAACGTCACCTTGCTGGTGGACACCGCCACCGGCCATTCGGCTGCCACCTACGACTACGGCCCATTCGGCGAACTGCTCCGCCAAAGCGGAGAATATGCAACGCTGAATCCCTACCGCTTCTCCACGAAATACATGGATGATGAAACCGGATGGTCCGACTACGGGCTGAGATATTATGTGTCAGCACTGGGCCGCTGGCCATCCAAGGATCCGATTGGGGAAGAGGGCGGTATCAATCTCTATGAGTTCGTAGGAAATGATGGCGTGAATCGGTTGGACTATCTAGGATTGCTTAGGGAATTCTATAACAGTAAAGGTTTCTTTGCTGGATCGGACAGAAGATACATTTTTTGGGGCGAAACCAGCTATATAGAAGGCCCGAATGGAACGGTAGATTGGTGTGGGAAGAAATATTGGGAGGTTTGGGAGCATGACGAGAAATATCTTAGTCGGCTGACAGACGGAATTGAAGAGAACTGGGAGCCTAAAATGAAAGCGTTTTATCTCAAGAATAAAGGGGGCTGGATAGACAGGAGGGTTCCGTTTGCATGGGTATTTTCTTTAGGAAGAGTCCTTGATAACTCGCCCCAAGGTGAGCCATGGGACTACAAACGAGATTTGGATAGGGAAAAATGGTACGTATTCGACAACAAGGCTTATCGATTCGACTCGATTGGAAATATAACTTGGGGTGCCATAATCGACTCTCACGGTTGGCCTGAGACAATTGCATTAGGTGGGGCCGGCGCCCAGCAGTTGCGTGATGATTATAGAAACTGGAAGCTCGGAAATCTTTCGTTTTGGGACCTTGTTAAAAAGGATCGAAGTGGATTCGGTGATGAAAAGCGGGACGCCGAAGCGATCAAGATTGGGTATGGATGGGATCCTGATGGCTGGTTTAGCTGGTAATTCTAAGAAAAATAAATATTGATGAAGTATTTACTCTATCTATTTCCTATATTTCTTGTCGGCTGCGGTAGTAAAAG